>WRKS01000052.1 GCA_009778015.1 Candidatus Saccharimonadota bacterium | reverse complement strand
ACGGGGAAATGCAATATTCTCAAAACACTGGCTAAAATCATCTCCTAAAAAACCGAACAAGAACCGAACGACTGCTAGAGGAGTGAGGGCCGAACATCGGTCGTCAAGATAACCGAACAGGAGATAAGATAGCCTGCTCTGTTGATAACCCTAACGGTAAAAGGCGCGGCGCGGAGTGCGGACATCTATGTAGTCGGTGGCTTGGATCTCGCCGTCTAGCCACTGGTCAAAGACATAAATGGCGTCGGACGCGGAGGCCGAGGCGAGGCGAACGGTTGAGCAACGGATGCGGATAGACGCTTTGGAGGAGTTGTCGGAGCTATCGGGGTTGTCGGGGGTGTTGGGGTTTGGGTTGTCGGGATTGCCAATTGCCAATTCCCTGCTCATGATTAGGTTAAATTCGCGGAGGTAGCCCTGAGGCACAATCACCTCCTCTACCCTGAAGCCGCGCTCTTGGACGAGTCGGACAACCTCGGCGGCCACTTGGATGACTCCCCTGTTCTCTTCTCTACTTAGACCGTTTTCATCGGTAAATTTGACAGAGAGGATAGGTTCTACCTCTGTTGTATCAGGGGTGAGATTGGAGCGGTTCTCCCCTGTCCTGCCGCTAATGTCTTGGAGGAAAATAAAACCAAAGATTAGGACGCCCCAGATTAGAGTAATGGCAAGCATGATGGCAAAAGTAAAGTTTTGTGGCTTGGCCTGTTTTTTGGCAGGTTCGGGCGCGGGGCGGCGCGAGGTGTAGTTTTTCACGCCTTATTCCCTGTTGTTAAGAGGAGCTCGGCGAGGCGATCGGCGGCGTCATAATGCATGAGGCCGTGCAGTTTTTCGCCCATCTGCCGGCGTTTTGCTGGGTCCTTTAGGAGCACTTCTACAGCGAGAGGCAGTTTGCCGTCGTCTAGGGTGCTGCCGTCATAGTCAATTACCGCGCCAGCTTTGCCCAACAGGGCGGCGTTCTTGCCTTGATGCCCGCCGGCCAAGGTGGTCTTGGCAACCAGAATAACAGCCCGCTTGGTGGCCGCAAGTTCTGCAATCGTGGTAGCACCGGCGCGAGCGACAACCACATCGGCGCCAGAGACAATCCGCGCCAACTCAGCAGCGCTTGCGACAAAGCGATAGGTAGTGATACCGAGATCTTGCATCTTCTGCTCTAGTTCTTTGCTTTCGGCTTGGCCGATAAATGCGGTTAGCGCGACACTACCCTTAAAATACTCGGCCATTTTGACGGTTTCGTTGTTGAGGCTGTGCGCGCCTAGACCGCCGCCCAGCACTACAACACTAGGTTTGCCGGGTTTGGCCGGGCTAGGGGTGCCAGTTTTTTGGACGCGCCTATCTTGCAGCCAAGCCTCATCAATCGGGATGCCGGTGTAGATAGTTTTGGTGTTTGGCTTGTCGTTTGACGGGAGGCCGAGGGCGACAACACGCGCGCCGCGGCTGAGGATGCGGTTGGCGAGGCCAAGGTCGGAGTCCGATTCATGGACAATATAAGGGATGCGCAAGGCCTTGGCTGCGATACCGACCGGCAAGCTGACGAAACCACCTTTAAGGAATATGACGTTTGGACGATAAAAGAGCAAGCGGCAAAAGCTTTGCAAGACGCCGAACGGGAAGCGGAAGATATCAAGGAAGTTTTGCCGACGATCAGCTTTGGGCGTTTTGACGCCGACATAACGGCGGTATTTGCCGCTTGTAACCTTGCGAATGCGGACAGCTGACCTGGCGCCAAGGCGCTTGCGCGCAACCGGCGCCATCTTTTTGTCGGTCCAGAGTTCTAGCTTAACCTTGGGCGCTCGCTTAACCAGGGCGTCGCGCACCGCAAAAAGCGGGGTCAAATGGCCGCCTGAGCCGCCGCCGACGAGTAGGATTTTCATTTTTCCCTCCTTGTATATTTAGAAAGCTGGAAAGCGAGACCAAGCATAACGGCGCTAGCAAGCATACTGGAGCCGCCGGAGCTAATGAAAGGTAGATTGACGCCAGTGAGCGGGATAAGCGCGGTAAGCGCCATAATGTTAATCAGAGCCTGGCCGACTAACCAAGCGAAAGCGCCGGCGACAATAAACCGGTCGGAGTGGCTGCCAAGGCGGCTGGTGATGGCAAGCAGACGCCAACCAATCAGACCATATAGAACTAGGACTATTAGACAACCGACCAAACCAAATACCTCGCCGATAGAGGCGAAAACAGCGTCCGAGAGAGGTTCTGGCAGGTAGCTAGTGGCCTGGACGGCGTTATTCGCGCCGACGCCAAACAACCCGCCGCTACCAAGAGCAATCATGGCTTGGCGGAGCTGGTAGGCGTCGTCGGAGAAGTTAGATAGAACGGCAGTCGGCTGGCCAACCGTGTCAAGATAGGTAGTGACGCGCCGCATGCGATAGGGGGCGACCCGTATCATAATGAGAGCGAGGATTATGCCTATGACGGCGGCGATGGCAACCCAGCGGACTTTGAGCCCGGCGAGAATCCACATCACAAAGGTAATCGCGACAATAGATAGGCCGGATCCAAGGTCGCTCTGCACCACAACCACAAAAAAGAGCGATAGCCCGGCAACCGCGGCGACCCAAGCGGCGGTTTTGAGGTCGGTGACGCCACCCTCCTCGCGGCGGCGAGCGAAAAATAGAGCGAAGAACAAGACTAAAGCGAGCTTCAAGAACTCGGCTGGTTGGATAGTGGTAACGCCGATGTTGAGCCAGCGGCAAGCGCCGCGGCTGCAATATGCAAGCGAACCACCGCTCCAAATCGCCAGGGCTAGGACGAGGTTAAGTAACAAGGTGCCCAAAAGCAACCAACCGGCCAATTTAAGCCAGACTTTTTTGACACTGAGTTTGCTGGCTATGAAAAAGCCCGTGAGCCCCATGGTGACGGCGAAAATCTGGTCCTTGAGAAAGACATAATTGTCCTCGTAGCCGAACCAGCCGGCGTTATTCATAAAGGCGGCGCGGCGGACACCGACTACAACGGACATGATGATGCCAAACGCCATTAAAATGAGCATGAAAACCAATAAAAAGAAATCCGGGCGATGGGCGCGCTGAGTGTCGGAACCCTCTTCAGAGCGCTTAGGCTGGGCGCGCAGGAGCTTTCTACCGGCCTGCGACATAAAGCAAAATCCCGAACAATGAAACCACGCTAGCTAGGACCCAAAACCGCATGACGATTTTTGCCTCCGGCCAACCGGATGCCTCAAGGTGCCAGTGGAGCGGCGCGGCGAGGAAGAGCTTTTTCTTGCGGAAGATTTTGCTGAGAGTCTGCAAAACCCCCGAGCCGGATTCCAGCACAAAAATAAAGCCGACGAACGGCACGAGCAAGAAGGCGTTGGTCATCATGGCAACCACGGCGAGCGCGGTGCCAAAGGCGAAGCTGCCGACATCGCCCATCATGAAGCGTGCCGGGGTAACATTAAACCAGAGATATGAGAGAAGGACGCCGACCATGGTGCCGCAGAATACGGCGACGCCGTAGCGCTGTCCAATGAGCGCAATAATGCTGAAAGCGGCGAAGGCGATGGCGAGCAGACCGCCGGAGAGGCCATCGCGGCCGTCGGTGATATTGACCGAGTTGGCGATACTAGTCACGGCAAAGGCAAAGAGCGGAATCATCATCCAATAGATATTGATGTCGCCGACGAACGGCACAAAAACAGTGCTCCAACCGAGCCGGGCATAAAACCACCAACCCAAAAAAACGCCAATCGCGATGGTCATGACCAGTTTGGCGCGAGCATCTAGGCCGGCCGTCCCCCGCCCCGCGCTCCAAATGTTGATGATATCGTCTAGAAGCCCGACGGCGCCGCCCATCAAGAGGCCTAGTAAGGGTAGATAAGTCTGGGAACGCGTCCAGTTAAAGAGCAGCGTAAGCACCGCGACTGCGGCAACGCCAATCACGCCGGCCATGGTTGGGAAACGACGCTCAATCTTTTTCTTGGCTTTGATGCTGGCGATAACCGGCATCTCGCGGCCCAAAAGGTCAACTTTGCGTTCGCGCTTCCACCATTTGTATTTGTAGGCTAGGGTGGTGTAAAAAGGAGTAAAGCAAGTGGCTAGCAACCAGCCTCCGACCGTAAAGACCAAAACTCGGATTAGGGCGTTTTCCATATGTGCTTATTATACATCATTTTGCTCTGGTTAGTAAGTTATGGCCTCGCTATAAGGGAGAATGTCGCGCATCAAGTCGTCCCAAATCCGTTTGGCGCCGGTGCCGCTGCCAAGGAGACCCGGGCCGCCGTAGCGGACGCCAACCACGAGATCTGGCATAACCTCGGCATTTGGCACACAAGCGCCGAAGAATGAGCCGATTTGGCGGTCGTTAAAATAGCCGCCGGCTGGGTTGGGGACCTGAGCGGTGCCAGTCTTGCCGCCGCAATAACGACTGGCGAACGGCTCTTCGCGGCTGGTGCTAAAGAGGTTCGCGACCTCATACAATACCTCGCGCATCTCGCGGCTGACGGATTCGGTTATGATATCGCTTTCCACTACTTCGCCGCCTTGGCCTTGGATAACGGTGGGGCGGAAACGTGTGCCATTGTTGATAATCGCGCCATGTGCCGCGGCCATCTGAATCATAGTGACAGACTGGCATTGGCCAAAGGTCATGTTGGCGTAGCAGTGGTTGAGCGCCCAGCCGCTGTTGGGCGGGCGGACGTAGCCCTCAGACTCTTGCAGCTCTACCCCAGTGCGCTGGCCAAAGCCGAGACGGCGCTGGAAGTCAAAAAGTTTTTGGCGGCCGTCGGCGTTAAGCGTGCCGCCGCCGATGCGCTCTAGCATAGCGACGGAGCCGACATTGAAGGACCAGCTCATCGCCTCTTGAAAGGTTTGCATGGCGCCAGCTGCACGGTCGGTTGAGTTCTGGACACGCAGACCGTCAATTGTCAGAGCGCGGTGATTCAAGTAGATGTCGGTTGGTTTAAGCACGCCCTGGTTTAGGGCAAGAGCCATGGTGACGGTTTTCATGACGCTGGCCGGCTCGTAGGCGTCAGTCAAAATCGGGTTGGCAAAGCGGTCTAAACTATATTGC
>WRKS01000051.1 GCA_009778015.1 Candidatus Saccharimonadota bacterium | reverse complement strand
ATTCCGACGTATCTTTCTGGTACACCGCCATCACTACAGAGCAGGTTTCCAACCTAGTTTTCCTCAAACAAATCCCTTGTGTAAACTTTATCTTTAAACGGCGCCAAAATCGGGTCGCGGCGGTTGGCGATAATCACTTCTGCGGTATTTGCAAACTTGTCAAAATCCTTGATTACCTTGTAGCCTTCAAATTCTATAGCCTCCAAAGTCGGCTCGTAAATCACCACCTCTACATTGCCGCGCTCGGTTATCATATTTATAATATCCTGGATCGCACTCTGGCGAAAATTGTCGCTCCCGGCCTTCATGGTTAGACGATAGACACCAACCACTTTTGGCGCCTTATTCAGAATCTCCTTGGCGATAAACTGCTTACGCGTAATGTTACTCTCTACAATCGCCCCAATCATATCTTGCGGCACCCCCTCATAGTTTGCCAGTAGTTGCTTTGTGTCCTTTGGCAAGCAATAACCGCCAAAGCCAAACGACGGGTTGTTATAATGCTCGCCAATCCGCGGGTCCAAACCAATACCGGTTACAATTTGCTTGGCGTCTAAATTCTTCACAATCGTGTAAGTGTCCAGCTCGTTAAAGAAAGCGACGCGCAGCGCCAAATAGGTGTTGGCAAATAGCTTAATCGCCTCGGCCTCTGTTGGGTTGGTTAGTAGCATTCGCGGCTCGTTTAGCGCGCATTCAGCCAGCATATCGGCAATCTCTTGGCCACGCCTGCTATCCTCACCTACCACAATACGTGACGGGTATAGATTATCGTAAAGCGCCTGCCCCTCACGCAAAAACTCCGGCGAGAAAATGATGTTTTTGGTGCCAAAGCGTTTGCGGAGCCCTTCAACGTAGCCAACCGGCACCGTGGACTTAATCAAAAACAGTGCCTCTGGCTTATTCGCCAAGACTTGTTCTATCACCTTTTCAATTGTCGTGGTGTTAAAATAGTTCTTTTCGTCGTCGTAGTCGGTCGGGGTGGCGATAATGAACAAATCGGCTCTCAGGCCATCTTTTAAGTCTGTCGTCCATTTGGCGGTTGTGCTCGGCAGATACTCTTTGATCTCCGTGTCCTCTAAGGGTGATTCGCCCCGTTTTAGCATCTTGATCTTCTCTGCGACAATATCAACACCGGTCACTTTGTGTTTTTGCGCTAGCAGCAACGCGTTCGCCAGGCCAACATAGCCCAGCCCAATGACTGTAATATGTTTCATTGCTTTATATTCTACCATAAACCACCTCAAAAATAAAGTGCTTGTACTTACTCTTATTTTACCAACTCCAACTCGGCGTGGATAACCAAGACGCAGTAAGAATGGGCGGTCTATGGAATAAGCCACAATTCCTAGGTGCTGCGCTCGCAGAAATTACAGCAAGCACATCACCTTTTGGCACTTGGAATAACGATCACGCTCATTCAGTCTATTCAGATGATCCATGGGCTGCTCGCGGCGATCACTCACCACAAGGAGCAGGCGGCGGTGTCTTCGCATTTGTTAGTCGAGGCCTCGGCGGACAGCATCACACCATCTCCCACCGCACCATACTATTAGGCTACTAAATGTATGTGGGGGTTAACCCAAGAACTTTAGTGTATCGCGCATGGCATCATCTAGGTCTAGCTCGGTTTTCCAGCCAAGTTCGCGGGCGGCTTTCTCTACGCCGGCATAGACCTCGCCAATATCACCAAGTCGTCTATCTACTACGCGTCGCGGCAATTTTTTGCCCGCGTGTTTTTCGTAAGTCGCTATCACCTCAAACACACTCCGCCCGCCGCCGGTGCCAAGGTTGTAAATCAAAATCGCCGAATCGTCGGCCGCCAACCCGCTCAATTTTTCTAGCGCCGCGACGTGGCCTTTTGCCAAGTCCACCACGTGGATAAAGTCGCGCACGCCCGAGCCGTCCGGCGTGTCGTAGTCGTCGCCAAAAATCAGTAACTCCGCCATCTCGCCCCGCGCCACCTTCATCACAATCGGCATTAGGTTATTCGGAATCCCATTCGGGTCCTCGCCAATCAATCCACTCGGGTGGTTGCCAACCGGGTTAAAGTAGCGCAAAATCACAACCTGCCAACCGCTCTCACTCTCGGCGACGTCCTTCAAGATTTCCTCAATCACGTGCTTGGTTTCGCCATACGGGTTGGTAATCCCCTGACCAGTCGGCGCATCCTCGCTATACGGCACCTCGGCATGTTCGCCGTAAACCGTAGCACTGCTGCTAAATATAATCTTTTTGCAGCCTGCCACGCGCATCGCCTCCAACAAATTAACCGTGCCGCCGACGTTGGTCTCATAATATTGCAACGGCTTTTCTACGCTCTCGCCCACCGCTTTAAGCCCGGCAAAGTGCATTACCGCATCAAACTTATGCTTTTTAAACAAACCTTTGAGCGCCACCTTGTCCAAGATATCGCCCTCTACGAATTCCGGCTCTATGCCAGATATCTCAGCAATCTTGGCCATCACCAACTCTTTGCTGTTAGAGAGATTATCAAAAATCACAATCTCTTTGTAGCCCGCCGCGACCAACTCCACCGCCGTGTGCGACCCAATGTAACCCGTTCCACCAGTTAATAATATCTTCATGCCCACATTATACCACATGGTAGCACTCTTGTATATCGCTTGCCAGTTTGGTATAATATACCTTATGGCAAAGAAAGATTATTATGATGTTTTGGGCGTCGCCAAAGGCGCCTCGGACGACGAAATCAAAAAGGCCTTTCGCAAGGCAGCGGTCGCCAGCCATCCGGACAAAACCGGGGGCGACGACACCAAGTTCAAAGAGGTCAACGAGGCCTACGAGGTCCTAAAAGACCGCGAAAAGCGCTCGCGCTACGACCAGTTCGGCCACGCTGGCGTCGGGCAAGCCGCCGGTTCCGGTGGATTTAGCGGCCCGGGCGGCCAAAATGTCCACTTTGACTTTGGCGATTTTGGCGACATGGGCGACATCCTCGGCAGCATGTTTGGTTTTGGCGGCGGCCGCAACCGCGCGCGCCGCGGCGCCGACTTTCAGACCAGTATCACAGTAGAGTTCTTGGACGCGGTTTTTGGCACCACGCGCGAGATTGGTTTGCGCAACGGCGACAAGCTCAAGGTCAAAATCCCCGCCGGCATTGACGACGGCATGAGCATCCGGCTGGCCGGCAAGGGCGGCGACGGCAGCCACGGCGGCGGCAAGGGCGACCTCTACGTGCAAGTGCGTGTCTCGCCCAGCAACAAATGGACCCGCGAGGGCGCGATTATTTTGAGCCGGATTGAGATTTCTATGGTTACGGCAACTCTCGGCGGCGAGGCAGACGTAGAGACTGTGGACGGCGAAGTAACCATGAAAATCCCCGCCGGCACGCAAAGCGGCGCCGAATTCAAGCTATCTGGCCGTGGCGCGGTTGATCCGCGCTACTCCGACGGCCGCCGTGGCCCGCACATTGTCCGCGTCCAAGTCCAAACCCCAACCAACCTGACCAAAAAGCAAAAGGAGCTAATCCAAGAATTCGCCGGCAGCGCTAAAAAACGCAAGTTGTTTTAACCTCACCCAACTCGGCGTAAATGATGGTAGTGCTATCATTAATGGTGGGCTAGCCCATAACTCTAAGTTCTACGGCAGCAGGACCTCAGAAATAGTCTCGCAAGCCAGTAATCTTGGTGGTTGGAACGATGGTGAAGCCTTCCCTCTGATACCGAGCGCTCCTTGGTTCCGTCTTAGTGCTGCTTCTAGTAATGGTCCTAATGCTGGTATCTTTGTCTTTTCTCGTGAGGCTGGTCTTGGCAACTTCTTTACTACCCACCGCACCATACTATTAGGCTACTAAATGTATGTGGGGGGTGTATGCTCAGAAACATCAGAAAATATGTCAATAATTACATATTGCAAATATAAGCTATTTGCTGTATAATAGAATACAAGAGCGAAAGGAGCTGATTATGTTGGCAAATAAAACATTAGCAGACAAGGCAATCACTGTCCGTGTGGACGGAGTGACGAAAGCCCAAGCCGAGAAAATGCTAGACGAAATGGGTATAAACATGACAACCTATATTGCCTCAAGCCTTAAAGCCTTAATTCGTGAGCGGAGAATCCCATTCAGTCTGGTAACTCAAGATTACCTTGCAGACCAAGCCATCCTTGCTAAACTAGCCGAAGCGGAAAGAGAAATCGCCGACCCAAACACCGTCCTCTTAGATCACGACGAGGTGTTTGGCCCAATCAGGGAGCGGTTCGGCTATGAAATATAAGGTTCGCCATACACCACAAGCTAACCGAGAAGTTACTGTTATAGCGGCCGCCCTTGCGCCCTACCCCAATATGGGTAAGCGGATTTTTCAAGAAATGGATCGCAAGCTGCAAGGGCTTAGAGATAACCCTTTTGCCTGGCCAGCCTACCATGCGAACCCTAAATATCGCCGCATGAACATAGAGGGCCACTCAATCTTCTATATTGTGGACGAAAGTAAGCATGAAGTGATAATCTGTCACATTTACTATGCTAAAAGGGATATTGACAGCTTGCTGGAAGACTAAGCTAATAGCTTTTATCCCCATCACCGCCCGAAAGCCCTTGCAATTTAGCGGGGGCTTTTATGCAGACGACAATTAACAGGCATAAAAATGGAGCCACGATCGGGATTTGAACCCGAGACCTCATCCTTACCATGGATGCGCTCTACCAACTGAGCTATCGCGGCATATTGGTATTATATCACAACCCTAGTTAATCTGGAACCCTTGCAAATTACAGAGGAGTGTGCTATAATACTGAGAGAAAAAGGATAGGATTATGGCAAATAAGAACAACACTAAACGAAAACTAGTCGGCCTCGTTAGCGAAGAGAGCGGCAACCGCACTTACTACACTAAGAAAAACACGATGAACACCCCAGACAAACTAACGTTGCGCAAGTATGACCCGATTTTGCGTAAACACGTTACCTATACCGAAACCAAGAAGAATCTTGGCCGCAACGAAGTCAAGCAGAAAAAGAGCTAAGCCGATGAAGTCCGAAGTCAAAAAAATAGATGGCGGCCGG
>WRKS01000050.1 GCA_009778015.1 Candidatus Saccharimonadota bacterium | reverse complement strand
ATAAAGTTAACTATTTTACTGACGGTCCGCCCGGTCCAGTTAATTCGTTTGCGGTTTTTCAAAATCCACGACAAGACCAAGATAATTGTCAGCGCCCCGACCGACAATCCGACCCCTAGCAACACCGGCAACCAACCAAAGCCCTCGGCAATTAGTCTGATGCTCGCCAAAAAGATCAAAATAATGCTGGCAATCAGCACCACCAGATAACGCACTAATTGCGCCAACGCCGCCGGACCGGCCTTCAGCCCCCAAGATTTCAGCCGCCACGCCATGTAACCAACCCCGGCCACGCCGCCGGCCGGAATCACGTTTTTGACAAAGTTAAGCTCTAGCGCCAAACGCATTCGCCGCGCGATATTCACTTTGCTAATCTGTTTTTTAGCACTCAGATACGAAAAGTAGACCTGCCCGGCCGTAAAATACATCAACGCCTGCAAGGGAATCAGCAACATCAGATAGCCGATCCGCGCCGTCGTCGCCAGTTGCATCGCCTCCATAATATCGGCTCGCGCCACATAGACCAACACCGCCATCAAAACGATGGTAATTATACTTAAAATTATCCGACCTCGCTTCATACCAACCTATTATATCACGCCTTTTACCATGTTACGCATCCTTTAGCTGTATCACGCCTTTTGCCATGTTACACCTCTTTTATCTTGTTCTCTATCTCGCACTGAGTTGGGATAAACGCAAACTTATGGTATAATAGGTTTATGAAAATCGCGGTTTTAGGGCGGCAGCCCGAGTTTGGTTTGGCCGAATTATGGGCCTTAGGTTGCAAAAATGTCCAGCCCCTCACCCCAGAAGCCGCCGAATTCTCCGGCGCCGGTCTAGACATTAACCGCCTCGGTAGTGTCAAAAAGCTCGGCGACGTCCTGTTTACCACCTCTCGCGCCAAGCTCCCCTTTGAACTCAAAAAGTATGTCCAAAAGACCCTCCTCCCCACTCTAACTCAAGACGCTCGCAAAACGACCGACAAAATTGCAGACGGCGTGTCCGAACGCCGCAAAGTGACTATCGGCATAAGTGCTTATGGTGGCAACATAAGCGCAAAAGACGCCTTCAACCTCGGCGTCGTCGTCAAAAAAACCCTCCGGGCTCGCGACATCTCGGTCCGGCTGATTCCCAACACTACACCCGAACTCTCCACCGCGCAGAGTTTTCATAATGGCCTTGGCTCTCGCCCTTACAAGCTTGAGCTACTAATCGTCGCCCAAAACGACCGCTTTACCGTCGCCCAAATGACCGGGGTGCAAAACCCCAACGCCTACGCCGCGCGCGACCAAAAACGCCCCAAGCGCGACGCGTTTGTCGGCATGCTGCCGCCCAAACTCGCCCAAACCATGATCAATCTGGCCGTCGGCAACGCCTCCGGCACCATCCGCCTGCTTGACCCCTTTTGCGGCACCGGCGTCATCCTCCAAGAGGCCTCGCTCATGGGTTGCGACGTTTACGGCACTGATATTTCGCCCAAAATGATTGACTACTCGCGCATCAACCTAGAGTGGCTCAAAGACCATCTCGGCGCCGACACCGATGTTACCCTTGAGGTCGGCGACGCCCAAACCCACCAGTGGCAAGGCCAAATTGACTGCATCGCCAGCGAAATCTACCTCGGCCACCCCCTGTCCGCCCCGCCAAGCTTCGCCAAATTGCAAGTTTTATTGCGCCAAGGCGAAGAATTATTAGAGAATTTCTTAAAAAACCTCGCACCCCAGTTAGAATCCGGCACTCACCTCTGTTTGGCAATTCCCGCTTGGCGCCAAGAATCCGGTGGTTTTAGCCGGCTAAATCTTGACTTTTTGTCCCGACTAGAGTATAATGTAGGGGGTAAATCTCGTGATCTACTGTATGCGAGAGAGCAACAGATAGTCGCGCGAGATTTGATTGTATTAGAAAAAAGATAAGGATTAACCAATGGCAACAGTCAAAGCAGGCGGCACCGCTAAAAACATTCACAACAACGCTGGTCAACGGCTGGGCGTCAAGCGCTTCGGCGGCCAAAAAGTCCGCGCGGGCGAGGTCATCGTGCGCCAAACCGGCTCCACCAAGGTTGCGGGCGAGGGCGCTTACCTGTCTCGCAACTACACCATCCACGCGGCGCATGACGGCGTTGTCAAATTTACACGCACTAAAAAGACCTCCTTCTCTGGCAAAAAACAGACTCGCACCGTGGTCAATGTCGCCCCGCAAGTTACCGCTTAACCAAAGTTTACATCGCTTAATCACAGACAGTGGTTTCTAGACGCAGCCTTTCATGCGTTAACGAAGCATGTGGGGTGAATTGAGCAGAAGCTTTTAGAGCTTTTGCTAAAGCTTGCTTTAACAAAAGGGAGAAAAGGTTATGATCAAGAGGGAGAGGTTCCCTCCCCTAGAGCTGAGTTAATGCATGAAAGGCGGAGCTTGGATACTAAATGTATGTGGTGGGTAATGGTATAATAAAAATATGATTATTTTAATTGACAAGCCGGGTCAGATGACCAGCTTCGGTGTTGTGGCGCGCGTGCGGCGGGTGCTGTCCGAGCAAGCGTCCGCGCTTGCTGGCGCAAAACGCAAAGTCAAGGTCGGCCATACCGGGACCTTGGACCCCTTCGCGACCGGGCTTCTCATCCTGCTTAGCGAAAAAGACACCAAGCGGTCGGACGAGTTCCTTAAGCTAGACAAGGTCTATCTGGCCGAGCTGGAGCTTGGCGCCTCATCCGCCACGGGCGATCCGGAGGGCCCAATTACCGCCACCGCCCCCATCGGTTTTACGCCCCCTAGTTTAGACCAAGTTAACGCAGCTTTACAACATTTTGTAGGTTCTATCAAGCAGACACCGCCAATCTACTCGGCTATCAAAATTGACGGTCAACGCGCCTATGCCCTGGCCCGCAAGGGTAAAACGCCTAAAATGCCGGAACGAACGATTGAAATTCACAGTATCGCGCTAGCTGATTATGCTTATCCCAAACTGACTATCCGCGTGCATTGCAGCAGCGGCACTTATATCCGGACGCTGGCCGAGGATATCGGCCGGCAGCTCGGTTGCGGCGCCTACCTCACAGCTTTGCGACGCGAAAAAATCGGCGACTACAGCATCCAAAACGCCCAGTCGCTTGATCATTTTATGTGCGCTCAACCTTTGCTCTAGTTTTATGCGCGCCGAACCCCTGCTCTGATTTTATGTGCGCTCAACCTTTGCTCTAAAGTGCGGCGTTCACAACTTTATCTCGCCTTGGCGCAATACCTCAATTTGACCATCTTTGATACGTGCGACCGTAGTCGGCGCACCAGAAGCACCCGCCACCGCCTTGCCGTAAGTCTCCACCTCTCGCCCGACGATTTCACGCAATTCTTCGGCAGTCTCGGCCGGCTCGCCGCCACGCCTATTGGCGCTGGTTAGCAAAAACACGCCCTCCTTGGCCAACTCGCGCATAGACTCGCTGCTCGGAAACCTCACCCCAATCTCTGGGAAATTATCAAAATACCAATGCTTAAACTCCGGATTTTTCGGCAGCACCAAAGTCAACGGCGCGTCCTGATGCCGCGTCACCATCTCGCGCGCGGACTCATCCAGCGCCGCATACTTGCCGGACAATAAGTCGGAGAGACCAAGAACTATCGCGAACACCTTTACATCCTCTAGCCCACGGCTTTTGATGCTCATTAACTCGCGAATACCGGCCTCATCATCTAGCCAAGCGCCCAGCCCCCAAACCGTATCGGTCTTAACGGCAAAAACACCGCCGGCAGTCTTGCTTGCGGTGTCTTGCTCTGTCATTTTACTTTTTGCTTGCGCGCTTTTCAATGATTTCTTGCGCAACGCTTTGTGGCACTTCTTCGTATGCGGTTAGCTCCATCGTGGAAGCCGCGCGGCCCGCGGATAGCGAGCGCAAATCCGAGGTATAGCCAAACAAATTGGCTAGCGGCACAAAAGCGCGAATCAACTTAATGCCAGCGCTTAGGTCCTCCATCTCGTCAATCCGGCCGCGGCGCGAGTTAATGTCGCCGATTACGTCGCCCATATATTCTTCTGGGGTGGTAACCTCTAGCTTCATCACTGGTTCCAAAATAACCGGCTTCGCCCGCTTGATGCCCTCGCGAGTCGCCAGCACACCTGCCAATTGGAAAGCTAATTCCGAGGAGTCCACATCGTGGTAAGACCCATCATAGAGCGTCGCCTTGACATCCACCCCCGGATAGCCGGCAATCACACCACCCTCCAGCGTCTCTTTAATACCGTTCATAGTTGGTTTGCGGTATTCCATCGGCACCACACCGCCCTTAATCACATCAATAAACTCAAAGCCCTTGCCCGGCTCGTTCGGCTCAAATTTAATCCACACATCGCCGTATTGTCCGCGGCCGCCCGACTGCTTGACGTGCTTGCCTTGCGCCTCTGCCGTGCCGCGGATTGTCTCGCGAAACGCCACCTGCGGCTCGCCGGTGTTGGCTTCCACATTAAACTCGCGCTTCAAGCGGTCAATAATAATCTCCAAGTGCAGCTCGCCCATACCCGACAAAATGGTCTGTCCGGTCTCTTCGTCGGTGTGCATACGGAAGGTTGGGTCCTCTTCGGCCAAGCGACCTAGCCCAATCCCCATCTTTTCTTGGTCGGCTTTGGTCTTTGGCTCCACCGCGATAGATACCGGTGGCTCAGGGAAGTCAATGCTCTCTAAAATAATCGGATGCGCCACATCGCACAAAGTCGCGCCGGTAGTCGTATCCTTCAGCCCCACAACCGCCGCGATATCGCCAGCCGAGATCTCGCTGATTTCTTCGCGCTTTTCGGCGTGCATACGGACCAAACGCCCGACCCGCTCCTTCTCGCCGGTCATTGTGTTTAGCACATACGAACCAGCCGCCAACTTGCCCGAGTAAACCCGCACAAAAATCAGCTTGCCGACAAATGGGTCGGTCGCAATCTTAAACGCTAGCGCACTCATTGGCTCTTTGGCATCTGGCTTGCGGTCAATTGATTCGCCGGTCTTTGGGTTGGTGCCCCAAATCGCCGCCACATCAAGCGGGCTTGGCAGGTAGTCAACCATCATGTCAAGCACCTTCTCTACGATCACACCGCGGCCGTCGCCGCCGGTTACCAAGTAGAATTCGCCGG
>WRKS01000049.1 GCA_009778015.1 Candidatus Saccharimonadota bacterium | reverse complement strand
AGTTACCTAAAAGAGCATTGCGAGAAATAACTTCTGATAGATTAGCGCCAAAGAACTGCGATTTACCCATCAGGCTGCCGTTTCGGATCGCAGTTACGTCGCTCACGCCGAGTTGGGTGAGAGGTTAGGTTTGTGCCTTCTCGGCGCCTTCGTCGTCAAGGAGCTTTTTGCTCTTGATTTCGTAGCGCTTGCCGGTAGTGGCGGAGACAAAGTAGTTTTCGTCAATCAGATTAACTAACATGGCGAGGTCGCGGTCGTCGGCGATGATGATTTTGCCGTTCTCGGAGAGCATGAGAGGCAGCTGCATTTCGTCGGCGAACTCCATAAGCTTTGCTTGAGAGACGGCGTCTAGGTCGGCTTCGTCTAGCTTTTTGACTAGGGCCTTCTTTTCTTTTAGCATCTCAGCGAGGTCTAGGCCCTCGGCCAGAGCGATCTCGTAGGCTTTGGCGAGTTCGTCCGCTTTGACGGGGGCCAACGCGGTCATGGCGACATCAAACTGGAACAAGCGCTCAAACTTGCTGCGGTTAAGCGCTACAAGCTGCCAGCCGTTCTTGCCGTCGTCCACCACGAGAACCTCGTTGCCTTCAGGCACACGGATACCGACCGAGGCGGAAAATGGCTCTAGCTTCTCTCCTCGCAGCTCCCATGAACCTTTGTCAGACAAGGCCTGCGCGCCGGAGAGGCTTTTAATGACATAACAATTTTTGCTGCTGCCGCCGTCGCCGTAAGTGAACTTGGCCGCGACGCCCTTGATGCGCCGAAAATCGTGTTCGTCGCCGGAGAAATAAATAATGTCGGCGTATTCCTTTTCTATCAAGTTGATGAGGGTCGCCGCCCGGTCCACTTCTTCAATGTCCATGACGAGCACGGCTTTATCGTTGGTCTGCTTGTCTAGGCGCTGCACAGAAAGATCGTTCTCTGCCCCTTTGTTGACAAACGCAACCAAATCCTCAAGGAATAAGCGGCGGACACCAGTTTCTAGCTCGTGTGCGAGCCGCACCTTGTAGGGTGTATAATTTTTGTTAAAAAAGAATAACTCTAGGCTTGCGCTTTTGGACCATTCCTCGGCGCGGTTAGCCCAATTAAATAAATCAAATCCTCCATCCATAAGGAAATGGTATCACAAAAATTATGAGATTTCAATAATAGTGTATTTAATGACGCCTTTGGGAGCGCTAAATTCTACCTCGTCGCCAACCTTGCGGCCCATTAGGACGGCGCCTAGGGGGCTCTCAACGCTGAGCTTGCTCTGCATCGGGTTAGCCTCAACCGGGTCAACCATAAGGTAATCGGTTTCTTTCTTGCCGTTTTGGATTTTGACCTTGGCGCCAAGCACGACTTTACTGCTTTTCTTCGCCTTGATGGTCGTGGCGTGCTCTAGGATGCCCTCAATCTCTTGGACGCGGCTCTCTAGGACTTTTTGCGCCTCACGAGCAGCGTCGTATTCGGCGTTCTCGGAGAGGTCGCCAAAACTGCGGGCGTAGGCAAGATCCTCGGCGATTTGCGGCCGTTTGGCCACAAGCGCTTTTAGCTCTTGCTTGAGCTCGTCTCGTTTAATGGCGGTGATTTCTAGCTTCTTCATACTGATACTCCTATTCTCATAAATAGATGCCCCCCCCAAGTTTAATTCGGGTTTCCTCATTATAACAATTTTTTTACTAATGTCAAGACAAAAGTCAATTAAAAAATAAAATACGTCTTTCTGGCTTTCCTGCGGAAAGGCAAGACAAAAGTCAATTAAAAAATAAAATACGTCTTTCTGGCTTTCCTGCGGAAAGGCAAGACAAAAGTCAATTTAATCGGCGCTTAGTCTGGCCAGGACCTCGCCAGAGGTAAGCAGCTCGGCCTCCCCTGTGCGCGGCTTGAACTCAACTTTGCCCTGCTCCAAGGTCTTGTCGCTGACGACGACGCGGTAACTAATGCCGAGCAGTTCGGAGTCGGCGAGCTTTTCGCCCACACGCGCGAGCTTGGCGTCACGGTCGTCCCATAAAATTTCTATACCAGCCTGAACAAATTTTGTGTAGAGCTCGGCGGCGGCATGTTCGCCGGCCTCGCCAATTCCGATTAAATAGACGCTGAATGGCGCGACAGCGGCCGGCCAAACGAGACCTTGATCGTCGCTGAACTTCTCGGCCAAAACACCCATGACGCGGGTGATGCCAATGCCGTAGGAGCCGAGATAAAGCGGCTTTTTGTTGCCGGCCTCGTCGATGAACTCAACCTGCATGTCCTTGGCTTTTTCGTCACCGAAGTTAAAGATATTGCCGACCTCGGCGGATTTGACCTTTTCTAGCTTGGATTTATCCAGGTTAAACTCTTTGACTGCTTCGTCTAAGACCTCCTCGTTGACGGCGATGTTCTTGGCGCGATCCAGATAGAGCCAGTCCTCGCCGGCGTCGCAGAGGGTTTGGAATTCGTGGCTAAACTTGGTAAAGGCGCCACCGCTGGCAAAGGTGATAAAGGTGTCGTTGCCGAGCCCCAGGCGCTCGTAAATCTTGACATAGGCCTGCTTGACGCGTTCGTAGTAGTCGGCGAGGTCTTGCTCGGAGGCGTGCATGGAATACATGTCCTTCATGATGAATTCGCGGCCACGGAGGACGCCGGATTTGGCGCGGAGTTCGTTACGGAGCTTGGTCTGGAACTGATAGACTGAGATGGGCAGGTCGCGGTAACTAGAGGCCTGGCGACCGATGGTTTCTAAGATTGGCTCCTCGTGGCTCCAAGCGAGGCCGACCGGGCTTTCGTCTTTTAGCTGGGACTTGAACCAAACATCTACCACCTCGTCGTCCCAGCGGCCGGTGGACTCCCAGAGGTCGCGGGGCTGGAGGCTGGACATAATGAGTTCGCTGCCGCCGACGGCGTTCATTTCTTCGCGGACGATGGCTTTGATCTTTTCTAGGACCCGGAAACCGATTGGCAGATAAGCGTAAACGCCGGCCATTTGACGGTCAACATAGCCGGCTTTGGTCAAGAGGCGGGCGTTACGGCTAGGCTCCTCTGCCTCGCTCTGCTCGCTCTTGCTGGTCTTGATCCAGAATTCGGTGCGTTTCATGCTGCCACCAAGTTTTTCTAATTCTTTCATTGATTCTCCTTATGTAAATTATTTGCAACGTGTTTTTAGCAATCAGAAAACTACCGCCAAAGCGGAATGAAATTGGGAAAAGTGAGAAAAACCGATGTCATATAATTATCATATCATATTTAGAGAAAACTAGAAACTAGGGATTTGGAAGGCGTTAGATGGGGCCGGGGCGATAGATGGTGTGCTAACTGGGGCGTGAGTGTTGCTCGGGGTGCGGTCGTTGGTGTGTCCGCTGGCAGGGCCGGCTGGTGGCGAACCCGGGAGCGTGGCCCCGACGGAGCCGCTGCGCGCAGGGGTGGGCGAGATGGGGGTAATCGCCGCGACCTCAGGAGGCACGAGTGAATCAATGGTTGGATTGACGGTTTGGGCGGTCGGGTGGCCAAAGACGGCGAGCGGCTGGACGGCGGGCGTGGGTTGGGCGGCAGGCGCGGTTGGCATGGCCATCGGCGAAGTGGGGTCAAATTCTGGCGGCAGCGGCAAGCGATTTTTGATCAGACGCTCTAGCTCGGCGATAGTTGGCACGCCGCCCTTGATAGGAGACGGTGCAGGCTCGGAGGCTGGAGTTGGCGCAGGTGCGGGCTCGGGCGTTGGGGCCGGAACGGGAGCAGCGGTAGGGGTGGAGTCGGGAGTAACCGAAAGCGGTGTCATCTCGGGGGCGGCTGGCGGGGCTGGGGGTGTTGGTAGGGTTGGGGGTGTTGGAGCAGCTGGCGGGCTGGGCATGGTGGACGAACTTGAGGTGCCGGTCAGGCTGGGCGCGGTGCGGGCGAGTTGGTCCACATAGGTAGTGGCGCTAATCGCCGGCTGCTCAATGATGCTGGCGCTAGGCGCTAAGGGGTCGTCTTTGGGGATGCTCATTTCGCCGGGAGGCGGCAAGGTGTTGGGGTCGCCATCGGGGTTGTGAGCGTCGGTCAGTGGGACCTCTGGCAGGACGGCGGGGGCTGAGGTGGCGGGAGTGGATGAGGCAGGGGCTGGGGTGGCGCCGGGGGCTGTAGGCGCGGGCGCTATCGGCGGCAAGGGTTCTGGAGGCACGGCGGGAGCTTCGGTGACGGGGACGGCCGCGTCAAGCGCCTCTTTGGACGCGGGGTGGGTTTGGGCTGGTGTGATAAGCGGTGCGGCGGCATCGTCGTCTTCGCCGAGGTTTTCCATGACGGCGCGCTGATCGGCGCCAACAGACATCAAGCGGGCAGCGAGGTTCATGACGGACGGCGAGGTCTTTTCGTTAGAGAAGCGCTCAGAGGTGGCGACGAGGCCGGCGAGGAGGGCGGTCGCGACGTCTTTACTAATTTCGCGTTTCTCGTGCAAGGACTCAATAACAGATACGGCGGCCTCGGTTAAGGTGCCGACTTCGGCCTGCCAGACGATATCGCCAAACTTTTTGGCTTGGGCGGCGGCGGACTTGACGACGATGCTGGCGACCCGAGCGTTATGCATGATTTTGGGGGCGCCAGAGATGGTGGCGTCAAAATCGTCGGGGCTCTTGACGTCAAGCGCGATAATTAGGTCCACGTTAAAGTCGCCGCGCGTAAACTGCAGGTCCTTCTCTGTTAGCATGGTGCGGTACGGCGTGATGTAGATTTTGACAAAGTCGCCCTCTACCTTGTAGCGGAGGTGGTCGGCCTTTTGTTTGTTAAGGCTAATGATAAAATCTTGCAAGGAATTGGTGTCGGTCTCAAAGACCTTTTCGGGGTTTAGAAACTCAATACTCTCGGGCATTTGGCCGCTAAAAATCGCCGTGGCGTTCTTGCCGGCGGCGTCCAGGGCCATAGTGAGGGCCATAGTGGTGGTCAGTTCTTCAATATCGGGGTCTTTAGAGAGGGCGACGAGGATATTTTGGGCGTTGTTAATCGCCTCAATAATGTCTTTTACAGTGGCGGGGATGGCGCCCTTTTGGTTTTGGATGGTAGGATTGTTTTGTGTTGTTGTATTTTGCATATATTTACCCTCCCCATTATATCACACTTATGCTTAATTTGCAAGGTTTTTGGAGGGCGCGGGGATTGC
Organism: Candidatus Saccharimonadota bacterium; assembly: GCA_009778015.1. Taxonomy (GTDB): domain Bacteria; phylum Patescibacteriota; class Saccharimonadia; order Saccharimonadales; family Saccharimonadaceae; genus WQUV01. Next base: position 37 of record WRKS01000049.1, on the reverse strand, counting down.
AGGGGGACGGGAGTGGGGCCGTCTAGAGACTGAAGTG
>WRKS01000048.1 GCA_009778015.1 Candidatus Saccharimonadota bacterium | reverse complement strand
CAAAGATGATAACTACTAGGCCGGCAACGCCGTCAATCGCAACGCCGGTAGAGCGGGCGATTAGGGCCGCGCCGAGGACAAGCGAAGTGATGAGCATATCAGAAAGCGAGTCGCGGGCGGCGGCTTTGATTAGAACGGATTTAAGCGTGCGGTTGCGCCAAAAATAAACCAGCGCCATCAGGGCCTTCGCGAGAATGGAGATAATCAGGACCGCCAAAACCGAGTAGCTGAAATTGACCGGGGCAGGTTGGATAATGTGCGCGATAGAATGTCTAGCGAGGGCGAGGACGGTAATAAAAATGAAGAACGAGACAATCATGCCGCCGATATATTCGGCGCGGCCGTGGCCGTGCGGGTGGTCGGGGTCTTTTTCTTTGGCGGAGGCCTTGAAGCCGATGATAACTACGATAGCGCTGGTCGCGTCAATAATGTTGTTAACGCCGTCCGCCAAGACCGCGATACTGCCGCTGAAAGTGCCGGCGGTGATTTTCATGGCGGCGAGGACCAAGTTGGTAATGAGCCCAAAAACGCCTGTAGTAAGCCCTTGCGAGTGGCGTTTACTGACGGTTTTTTCTATTTTAGCATCACTCATAGAGCCCTGTGTGTCTTCGCCCACCGAAGATTGTGGTTGGGATGCCTTTGGCGTTAATGCGGTTTTCTACAATGTTGCGGTAAACTAGCAGAGTGCTTTTGGTTTCGGCGCTATCGGCGACGCGGCGAATGCGGCTGATGTCGTGCGGGACGACGCCAAAGTCAAACAGCCAACCCTCTAGCAAGATGCGGGCTTCGTCCTCGCTCATGCGTTTGATGGCCTCTTGCCAGTTGATGTTGTTAGCGTCTTCGCCGGTAAAGCTGCGTTCAATCATGCGCCAACCCAGCGGAATCGGGTTGCTGGCGTTGGTGGAGGAGACGCCGGAGGTCCTGACGGCCACCAAGTAGCTGGCGAAGAGGCGCGAGTTCGGGAAGCGGTCCTCGCCGGTGGACGGATTGACAATGACGTAAGGCAGATAGGCCACGTTGTTGCGCTCAAAAAAGCCGCTGGCCTGTTGGTTTCTAAACGACATTAAGCAGGTCGGGCAGCCGGGGTCAAAGACATCTAGGGCGACCGGGCGGCCTTCTTCGTAGCTCCAAAAGCTGGCGTTTTGCGGCAAGTATTGGCGGGCGTCCCAGCGGCGGATGCGGTCCGGGATGCCGACAAAAATCTCGCCCCATTCGGTAAACCAGCGGACGGTCGCCTCGCCGATGTTGGCCGGCGGCGCCAAGTCAATAGCGCAGACATCGTCGGTGATAGAGCAGTTGGACGGCTGCGAGACGTTACAGGTGCCAAAGACCCAGAGGCTTAAGCCGGCTTTGGCGGCCTCTACTACGCTCCACAAAGTGACGGCGACGATGAGGACGGCGAGGACCTCAATGCCGATGGAGATAGGTTTGACCAGTTTGGGTTTTTTGACAACGACGCGGGAGAGGAGGGAGTTTTTGATGTCGTCCTTAAAGTTGGTTTCGCATTTTTGGAGGCGGACCTTTTTCCAGACGCAGCCCCACGCCTTTTTAAAGGTGCCCCAATATTTGTGGCCGATGTCGCGCTTGAAAATCGCCAAGATGCCGACAAAGACCGACATAAGGGCAAGGACAATAAACGCCGCGATACAAACCATCTAGTTAACCTAGCACCTTTCGCATGGCTTGCTCAAACTTGGTGATGTCGCTGGCGCGGTTATGGAGGCCGAGGGAGACACGGACGAGCGGCGGCAGTTTTTGCTGGTGGTCCAAGTAATAGTGGGCGCAGAAATAGCCGGTGCGGACCATGATGCCCTCGCGGCTAAGCGCGGCACCGAGCAAGTGCGAGTCCAGGCCCTCAACGTAAAAACTGATGGTGTTGGTGGCTTTTTGGTTGACCAAGTGGACGCGCGGGTGGGATTTAAGGAAGCTAAAGATGCGCTCGGCGTTAGTGTGGAGCGGTGTTTGGGTTTGGCGCCCGAGCCAGTCAATCGCGGCACCGAGAGCGATGATTTCGCCCCAGGCTTGGAGGCCGGATTCAAAGCGGGAGTGGATATGGTCGTCGTTTTCGTAGGATAATTTATAGGCGCTTTGGTCCACGTCGTCCACCATGCCGCCGCCGATAAAGTTGACGTCTAGCTTTTTGAGTAAATCTTTACGGACCACCAAAATGCCGAGGCTCGGGGCATACATTTTGTGGGCGCTACTGCAAATTGCGTCGGCTTCGGTTTTGGCAAGCAGGTCGGCGTTGTGGGCGAGGGCTTGGGCGGCGTCCAGAATAATAATACCGCCGGCTTTATGGACGGCCTTGACGACATCTTTGACGTTTTCTAACTTGCGGCCGTCAATGTTGGAGACGGCGCCGAGCACGACAATGGCCTTTTTGAAGTCGCAATTTTTGAGGTTGATGCTGCCGTCGGGCTTACGCGCGATGACCTCACGCGGGATCTTGAGGCGCTCGCTTGCGGCGATGGAGGCCAAAAAAGGAGAGTTGTGCTCTATGTCGCTTGTAATAATTTTAGTGTGGAGGCCCGGTTTGATTTGCGAGAGGACTAAGTTGATGCCATAGGTGGTGTTGAGGGTAAACGAGGTAAAATAATCGCGCGAGCTTAATTTGAGCAGCTTGAGGACTTTGGCGCGGGTGGCAGCGACACGCTCGTCGGTGGTGCGGCCCCAGGAGTATTTGACGCGCTCGCCGCAAGAGTTGAAGTTTTTGTAGTAGTCGTTGAGGGCGCCGATGACCGGCTCGGGGCGCAAGCTCTGGCAGGCCGCGTCAAAATACGCGTCGGATTCGCCCAAGTAGCCAAAGTCGTTCATGGGTTTATTATATCATAGAGCGGCGGGGCAGTGGTAGAATAAATTTGATTTAGGGAGCGGGTAGCGCTCCCTTTTTCATGCCCTTGGGTTGGGTTGTCGTCAAGCAAGGTTTCGTGGTGTGCAATGTGGGTTTTGCGATGGAAGGTTGTGGCGCGCAGTAATGGGTTTTGCGATAATGTCAATAGACAAATAGGCGATTTTCTCTAAATCTTTTTGGCCTCTAGAGGGTATGGGGGTCAGATCTAAACATAAGCGTTGTCTCTTATGCTTAGTTTTACAAAAAGTGATGGTAGGCTGGAGGTATGAAAAAATTTAAGCAAAATTTGCGGATTGGTGCGGCTTTTTTGGGCGCCGTCATCGCGACCGCAACCACAATCAGTATCGTTAGCCCAAAAGACATCAGCGCGACCAGCACAAGCGGTTGTTATGATTTGGAGTTTGTGTGGGCGCGCGGGTCGGGTTCGGAGTTGGGGGCGTTGGAGTATCAAGCGTTTGAGAATACGATAAAACACCAGCTGGCGGCGGGCGGCTTTGGCGGGGCGGTGAACTTTTACGAGTTGGGGAGCCAAAGTGGCGGCTATCCGGCACAAAAGGTCTTTGAGTTCTCGCCGAGCGGGATAGTGATCACGCTGGGCGCCAAGGTGAGCGCCGGATCAAGCTTTGCCTACGGCGCGAGCGTGCAGGCCGGAGTCGCGGAACTGCAAGAGTATATTAACACGCGGTTGGCTTCGTGCCCGCGGACCTTTTTTGCGCTAGGTGGCTACTCGCAGGGCGCGCAAGTGATTGGCGAGGCGCTCGTTAGCTTGCCAGCCAAGATTGACACGCAAGTGATCTACTCGGTTTTGTATGGCGACCCAAAATTATACTTGCCGGAAGGTGAAGGTCTTAACCCGCCGGCTTGCCGGGGCGAAAGTCTGTCGGCTTATCGCGGCTGGGCGCCAATGTGCCAGACAAGTAAGGGGGTCTTGGGGGCGCGAATCCCGTATGTGCAGCAATTCCAAGAGGAGAAGGTGGCGACTTACTGCAACGCGCAGGATGTGATTTGCGGCAGCACGGATAGCCTGCCGTCTTTTGTCGGGCACACAACTTATGTGGAGGATGGCTGGCTGTTTGACGGAGCGCAGCGGATTGTGCGGCAGGCCAAGGCGCATTTGCCGGTGCTATTCATGCCGGGGCTGGCGGTTACTTCGCCCAACCTGGTAACGCCGGGGCAAGATGTGGTAATTTTGATTGATACAACCGGATCAATGAATAGCCAGATCGGCGAGTTTGGGCGAGCGATGGCGGATGTAAGACGGCTGGCGGACCAAGTTTTATCGGGCGGCGGACGGGTGGCGATGCTAGAGTATCGCGACACTGATTCTATGTTTGACACGACAGGCGGACCATCTAGGATTATCTGCGGTTTTGCGCAATGCACGGACCAAGCGACGGTGAGCGCTTATCTTAATATGTTGACGGCGGACGGCGGCGGCGACCACGACGAATCGTTGCTGAACGCCATTCAGATTGCGTTTAGTCTGGACTGGCGGCCGGACGCGTCAAAAGCACTGGTGGTCTTTACTGACGCCGGGTTCCATGACCCCGACAAAATAAGCGGTTGGACAATTAAGGATGTGCAAGAGGCATCAATTAAGCTTAACCCGGTGAATATTTATGTCGCCAAGTTTTATCCAGAACCTAGCGGCGCTGCGGCGGCATACCATTATACGCAACTGGTGCAGCTGCAAGAATTGGCCGAGGCGACAACCGGCTACGCGACTGATGGACGGATGTGGACTAGGACGATCAGCCAGATGCTGGACGAGGTGGCGAGGCGTCCGATTGCGCGGTTATCAAACACAACTTATTATGCCGATGCGGGACAGCGGATTTGTTTTGACGCAAGGAATTCAAGCGGCATCGCGGCGGAACTCGCATATGCGGATTGGGATTGGGACGGCGACGGAGTGTTTGAGGTGCAAGGCGCCGAGTTGGGCCGGGACAGCTTGAGATATTGCCGGACCTTTGACGAGTATGGCGAGTTTTTGATGCAGGTTAAAGTGGTGGACCAGAACGGTTTTGCCAACACTAAGACCGCTAAGTATATTATCGCGGACAACTTGTATATGACTAGGCGCACGTGGGAGCTGAACCTGCAGGCGGAAAAGAAATTGGACGACGAGGGTGTGGAATACGCGCAGCTTGACTGGTCTTGGGCGCCGATTGCGAGCCACTATCAGCTATATGTTAACGGGGTGCCGATTGGTACATTTGACGGCTGGACGACGAGCGCCGGGCTATATGATTTAGACTTTAGCCGCGATAATCAGTTGCAGGTCCTAGCAATCTCTAGCTCTAGGTTTTTGTCTTGGTCGGAGCCGATAATGATTTATGCCGAGGACCAGGGCGAG
>WRKS01000047.1 GCA_009778015.1 Candidatus Saccharimonadota bacterium | reverse complement strand
CAAAAAGCAGGGGGCCCCCCCCTTTTGGCACTGGGCCCAAAAAACCAATAATGCCGTAAGACTGGCCTAAAAACCCCCGGCACCAAGCCGCCATGGTTGTGCCCGCTTAAAATCAAGTCTAGCCGGTTCATTAGCCTAAACTCATCCCGCGCCAAGAGTTTACCTCTAAACAGCCAACCGTTTGGCGAATGCGACAGGAGCACATTAAACCGTCCTTTGTCCAGCTTATTCGCCGCACCACCACTCGCCGCCTCCCGTCCTGCTCGCTTGACCGCCTTCTTAAATTCCGCCTTGTTTTCCCGCCTATCGCTATACCATGAAATCGGCATATTCAGCGCGCTAAACGCCAAATTATCATCCGGCTGATAGGTAGAAAACTCGTCTTTCAGCAAGACACAATTCTTGATTTTGCCAATCGCCGAGTAAAAATCTTGGTTCTCGCCCGGCACCGGGCGCCGAAACGGCCGATCGCACCAACATAGCTCATGGTTACCGAGCCCGATAATCACCGTCGCCTTCTTAGCCAGTTTTTTCAACCAATCAACTAGTCCCGCAATATCGCAATCCGCCTCATCCAGCGTGTCGCCGGCCAAGCAAATATAATCCGGCTTTTGCTCTCCCACTATCTCCAGTAAATCGTCAAAGATCTCTTGGTTGTTGTGGATATCCGACATCACCAAGATTTTGCTCGGTTTGACAATCTTCGGGCTCTCCAGCCTAAAGCTATTAACACGCATTCTCATATTATGATTATACAACATATAGGAGGCAGAGTCAACTGCTCTACCTCCTATCCTGCCGTTTATTTTTGTTTATTCGTCTGACTTCTTCTTACCGATGACACGCAACTTGCGGGCTTTGCCGTATCGCTTGCCGATTACTACACCTAGGACCGTCAAGGCCGCGACGCCTACCGCTATACCTGCGCCAAATAGAATTGGATTACTGTCGTCGTCTTGCTTCGCCTCTTCTCGGTCACGTTCCTCGCCAAGAGGTGGAGCCGCGCTACTACCGCTGCTGCCGCCTTCAGGACCAGCTGGAGCGCCTGCCATGCCGCCACCACGGCCAGGAGAAGGGGTAGGAGGGATAGATGGTATTGGGTCCGGCGTCACCGCGATATTGCCCGCGACACAGCGCACCGCCGCACCGCTGCCCTTTTCGCTACTGGTTGCCGTGTTGACATTGCTTGCGCTAAAACTCAAGGCAGTTGCGTTAGCCGTTAGAATGATGTCTGTCGTAGATGACCAATAGCGGCCTTGGCTGCCTAGAGCGCCAAAGCTACCGGCACCCCAGTAACCGCTAAACATAAACGATCCGTTAGTAAACAAACCGGTCGGGCTAGTTGTGCTTGCGGCGTTATAGTTGTTGTTCGCCGAAACCAAGTCGTTAGCGGTTGGCAAACGCCAGTTCGCCGGGCAGACATTGTTGACTACACCGCTTGAGTTAGCATCTTGGTTCGGCTGAGTCGCAGCCGCAACCTGACAAGCCGCACTTTGACCGCCCATTGCCGCGCACCAGTTATATAGATAGCCGTATTGTGGGTTAGTAGCGCCACCATCGGTAGAGGTTGATGGGGTAGCTGTACCGCCGGTCACATTTGAGCCGGCCGGATTGTAGTAGCGAGGTGCCGCCGTATTATTGCCGCTGTCTGGATTGCCGAGCGTGATAGCCGACATTACATCACCGTAAGTGTTGGTGCCGCCGCCTGCATAAGCTAAGTTAGTCTCCATCCAGCAGAGGCTGCCGATCTTGCGCACCCAGTAGGTATTGCCGTCGCGAGCGTCCTGCACCAGCGTGCGGTTAGTTGGACAGTTATTAACCGTAATTGTCTGGATGTTTTGCGGCGGGATTGGCGCCGAGTTGACCATACCGGAAATCACCACCTCGCCTACATAGGTAGCAAGCGGCGCGGCAGTACCAACTGCCACACCAAAGAAGATATTATATACATCGTCCTGAATCACATCGCTCACAACCGCGTTGGCAATAGCAGTTCTAGAAAAGTTGACCGGAGAGGTAGGAACACGTGCAAAACGCTCGGTATTATCTTGGTTAGTCGCGCCTAGCACCGAATAGCTGTTGTTGAAGTTGATGTTTACCCCATTCGGATCGTCGGGTTGTCCGCCGTTAAGCAACCCGCGCGGAATGCCAAAACCCCAAGCGCTACCCGTCGTCTGACCGGCAAAAATCGCTGGGTTGGAAATCGTGCTTGGCGTTGGGCTGACAATCTCGCCCGTGCCGCCCACCAAGTTACCGGTGGCAGAGGTCGTATGGATATTGAGGGTGTATCCGTTGTTATCGGTCGTGTTAACTAGGTAGGTAATACAATCAGAAGAGATAGCACCACGAGTGGAGCTAATGTCAATCGTAGAGGTAAGTTCGTCGTAGTTGACACAGGGCGCATCGTTAGTGGCGGTAATAGAGATAGAACCGGCTAGCTCGCGCCAAACACCAATCCGCACCTCGCTGTCCACATTACCGGTGGCACTAGTCGGGCGGAAAGTGTTGGCCACCATACCCGACAAGATTGAAAAAGCCGCAACGACCAGCGTAGCGGAAGCGAAAACCTGGGCCAAACGAAGTCTACCCCCTAGCGACCCGTCTAGTCCATTTGTTTTTTTCAATCCTAGCATCATTCCCTCCTAGCCCTATTAAATATACCTTTAACACCATTTTAGCATGAGCGAGAAGCGACGTCAAGAGCAAAACCTGATTAAATAATCATAAAAATCACTAGTTGAGCGGGCACTCCGGCGACTGTCTAGGTATATAGGTAAAGTTAATCAGCGTCTCCCTCTCGGTGCCTTGAATCGTGTAAAAAATCCTAATTTGTGCGCTGCCGCCCGCGTCCGCCTGACCTAATTGAGACCGCATATTTAGTGTGACCGTGGCGGTTTGCTCGGGCGCCAGAGTCTGGTGCGACAAAACGACCCCAGTAAACAAGAACCTCGTATTCGGCAAACCACCCGGGGCCGGGCTCTGAAGCGTAGTCCGGCCGCCGGTCCAGGTGTAAGTGGTAAGATTAGACATCTGGAACTGAACCGACCAATCGGTATTGCCGTTATTGGCGTTAGCGGCGCATAGAGATAAACTCAAATCGCCATTTACTATAGACTGATTAATGATTTCCACATTCTGGCCGCCAGTTATCTGGGGTGTAAAGAACAGCCCGGTGTCGCCGCCCGGTATACCAATCGGAATCTTGCTGTCATCGCCGTCCCAGACATAGAATCCATCACGCGTATACTGCGCATATTGCAAATAATAACTAAATGACACGCTACTCACGTCATTCGGAAAGGCCGGATCCCATTGGATAAAAAAGGCCAATTGCTCGCCGTCATTCTCGCATATCTCTTCTCTGGGCTGGAGAATTAGCGAGTTGATGTCGCTAAGCGGCGCCACCGTCACCCCCCGCTCGGGCAGTTCGCCTACCCTTAAGATGTCAGTTCCAGCCGCCAAAGTCCCCACGTTCCTGACACAAAAAGTGACGATCTGCGAATCGCCCGGCTTGTCCAGATTGATATTAAAGTTCAACCATTTGCCGCTGTGCGTTACTGTCACCACGCACTCGGTCGCATCGCCCCCCGGATCACAGCTGGCCTGCGAAAAGACCAACCCCACCGTGCTGCTGCGGAGCACTGCGCCCCGAAAGTCCAATACTCCTGTAGTAGCGGCCCAAATCACCCCCGCGACCAAAAAGAACGCCGCACCAAACAACACCTTTGGTAACGCCTTCCGCAGTCCTAGTCCTTTTGTTCTGTATACGCGCATCCATAATCAACACCACTCGTTCCTGTCTGAACGCAAAGCTAGTGCTTATACTTATCATAACATATTTTGGCACAAGATCAGAAAAGAGCAACCCGGCTGGGCTGCCCTCTTTCGCTAACTAAGTCTATGGTGCGCAAGACTGGACTTGAACCAGCACGCCGTAAGGCATGTGCTCCTAAGGCACACGTGTATACCAATTTCACCACTTGCGCGCTTGGCTTAGTTACTCTTAATATACCACAAACCGATACGCCTGTAAACCCTAAACTGCCTAAATCCCGTCGGTCTTAATCTCAAAGTAGGCTTGAGGGTGCGCGCAAGCCGGGCAAACCTCTGGCGCGTCCTTGCCTTCTAAGACATAGCCACAGTTTTCGCAGCGCCATTCTACCATCTCATTCTTCTTAAAAATCTCGCCCGCGTCAAGCGTCTCTTTAATCTTTAGGTAGCGCTCCTCATGGGTTTTCTCAATCGCCGCCACATACTCCATCTTGTCTGCAATCTCGTCAAACCCCTCTTCGCGTGCCGTTGCCGCGAACCCCTTATACATATCAGCCCACTCGTAGTGCTCGCCGTCCGCCGCGGCCGCTAGGTTTTCCGAGGTATCTTTGTCGCCGTAAAAATAATTAAACCACATCTTGGCGTGCGCTAATTCATTATTGGCCGTCTCCTCAAAAAAATCGGCGATTCTATTGTAACCCTCTTTGCGCGCCTTCTTGGCAAAAAAGGTGTATTTGTTGCGCGCCTGACTTTCCCCAGCAAACGCCGCCAACAAGTTAGTCTCTGTTTTACTGCCCTTTAGCTCTGGCATATGCCTCCTTATTTATCCTTATGGCATTATTATACCAAATGTTATAAAATAAAAGCATGAAAACAATTAAACCAGCCGCCCAGCTCCAAGACGGCGAAGAAGTAAAAGTCATAATTCAACGCTCTAAGGTCAGCCTCGTCGCCGTCTGGGCGGTTGAGACCGCGATTATTATATTGCTCGCCCTCGCAATAGCCGCCATGCTGCTTAACGATAGCTCGGACAACAATATGCGGGCCTTTCTGCCTCTCCTCATCTTCCTCATTCCGATAACCGTCGGCATCGGCATCATCCAAACCCGCCTCAACTTCAAGAACCGCATGTTTATTACTAACCGCCGCGTCATCTACGAAAGGGTAGAGAATCTCTTGAGCCGCAAGACCAAAATCATAGAACTCCACAAAATTGAAAGCAAAAAAGTCGTCAAAGAAGGCGTCCTGCCCCACGTGCTAGGCTACGGCACGCTTAAGCTCGCGACCAAAAGCGACGAAACCACTTACGCCTTCCCTTACTGCGATCTACCCAAGAGCAAGCTTGACCTCATCGGCGAGTTAATCGCGGCTACCGCCGTTCTGGTCCGCTCGCAACCTCCCGCCCACTCCCACCCCTCGGCCCCTCATTCTACTAGCCGCTACTGTCCTGCCGGCCCTCCAGCTTGAGCCACCGCCGCTTCATCTCTAGCCCAAC
>WRKS01000046.1 GCA_009778015.1 Candidatus Saccharimonadota bacterium | reverse complement strand
TGACACCGCCGATATTGACGGTGGCGTGGTTAATCTCAAAACCAAGAACACCCTGAAGGTCGGAAAGGAGGTCACGCAAGATGCCAGCCGGCCGCTCTAAATCAACCACCTCGCCATAGCGGACGCCCGCGCTAGGGACCTCTGTAACGCGCAAAACGGCCGGTGTGTCCTGCCCTTTTTGTGACAGCACCACTGCTTTGATGCTCTCTGTGCCGATATCAATACCGATGCCATATCTTACCGATTCCATAAATATAGTATACATATGCCAGTAATGAAAAGCAAATATATTCGCTTTTACTGCCAGGCAGTTAGTATCTCTACCGAGTCTCCCAGGATTAGGACGGTATGTTCATAATGCGCGCAAAGCGAACCATCGGCCACAAGGACGGACCAGCCGTCGGCTTTGTCAATTTTGGTTTTGATGCCGCCGAGCGAAACCATGGGTTCCACACAAATGGTCTGCCCCGCTTTGAGAACGGCACCGCTCTTGGCGCTACCGAAGTTGGGCACCTCTGGCGTCTCGTGCATGGAGCGGCCGATGCCGTGGCCAATATAATCTTTGATGACGCCGAGTTTCTTTGAACACAAAAATTGTTCAATGCGCGAACTGATTTCGCCAACGCGCGAGCCGGCTTTGACGCCCTTGATGCCGTGATAGAAACTTTGCTCTGTTGCCTCTATTAAATGTTTTAACGCGGCCGATCCACGGCCCCCGACAATCATGGTAAAGGCGCTATCAACGCACCAGCCTCTGTGGTTAATCGTCATGTCAAAACTAATTTTTTCGCCATTTTGGAGCGGCTCGTCGTTTGGCACGCCGTGGATTAGGACGTCGTCTTTGGAAATGCAAATCGCGTAACCAAAGCTCTTAGCCTCTTTGAGATAGGTGGCCTCTACGCTGTGCTGCTTGCAGAGGTCGCGAGCGAGAGCGTCCAGCTCTAACCCGGTGGTGCCAGCGACAGCCTGCGCTTTAATCTCTTGCAGGATAGAGGCCAGAATCTTGCCGCCTTCACGTTGCGCCGTAATCTTTTGCAGCAGTTTAGAGGTCATTTGAGGCTCTCCTCCCAGGCGCGGAGGACCGCCTCGCGGGTTTGCTCGGGGCTATTGTTGCCGTTAACCTTGATGTGGGTGGCGCCGTCGGCGACCATAGCGCGAAGCATGCTCTGAGTCTCGGTCATATAGAAGTCGTGGCGGATTTGCCAGTTTTCTTCGGTGTCGCCGGGGCGACCGCGGCCCAGTTGGCGCCTCCGCGACTCTTCTTTGGCAACCAATAGCTCAACTACGGCGGTCAGTTGCCAGCCGGCGGCTTTGAATTCTTGATATTGTAGCATATTGCGAGGAAAACCGTCTAAGATGAGGTTGAGGCCGTTAACTTTGGCGTGCATAAGCTCGGCAAACATGAGGGGCAAAATGACCTCGTCCGGCGTCATGTCGCCAGCCTCTAGGGCCGCGGCCTCCTCGGCATTGGCGCGGGCGCGGAGCAATTGACCGGAAGAAATATGGCGCCAAGAGGCGCCAAGAGTTTCTGCCAGCCAACGAGCCTGCGTGCTTTTACCACTACCTACATCGCCCACAAACTCAATTAAATGCATCTATTTCGCTAGGCCCATTTTGATGCGGCGAGCCTTTTCGGCACGGCGCTGGTCGCGTAAGATCGCGCGCGTCCGGCGCTTGCGGCGGCTCTCAGGCTTAGAGAATCGCATCTCGGCCTTGGCGTTAGCAAGTAAACCATTCTGCAGCACCTTACGGTTAAAGCGGCGGAGGATGTTTTCGCTCGCCTCTTTAGGGTCTTTTCGTTCAACTTTAATGCTCATAGGAATATATTATCATAGTTGCGGGGGAAAATCAAGGGTTTAGGGGTGATTATTGGGTGAGGTCGGAGATTTTGATACCGGCGCGCTCCATGTGGGCGTTGAAGAAATCGCGGATGACGGGGCCGGTGAGGGGTGGAGAAACTTTGCTGCCGGCGGCCGACATGTCCATGTAGGGGCGAATATTGTCGGTGCAGTTGGTGGTGTTGGATTTATAGTTGTAGGTGCAGTAGTAGGTAGTGCCATCCGGAACGCTGTCGCGCCAGTTACCCTCGGAATAATAGGTCATGCGGAAGGTGAAATTATTGAAATCAATACGGAGGAGGGCGCCGAGATTCATCAGTGCGCCGCCGATTTGCTCGCCGTTTGAGTCAATGATTTGATAGGCTTCGCCGAGTTGGTTCATGCTGGGGCTTCGGCCGGAGCAGACGTTGTTGGCGCAGCTGACGTTGTGGTAGCCCTCGGTGCGGAAGTGGTCGCGCCAGTAGGCCATGGCGCGGTCAATGGCGGCTTGGCGGGCGGCCTGCTTGGCTGCCTCCCCACCAGTCTGACCCTCGGGCACGGCGTCGCCTCCACCCGTCGCCACGGGGGAGTCGCGCCTCGCTCTCGGGCTGCCGCCCTCCGAGAGTCCCTCGGGATCAGACCCGTGGGGGTCAGCCTCCACCTCGCTCTCACCTGTAGGTTCTGGGAGTTCCTCGGAGCTAGGTTCGCCAGGGCCGTCAGGGTCGCTGGATTGGTTGACGGAAGGGGTGGGTTCGGGGCTAGGCCTTAGGGCAAAGAATAATACCCCCCCCCCTATGATTAGGGGAGCGGAGATGAGGCTAATGAGGGCGATTTTGTTTTTGAGTAGGCTGGCGAATAAACTTTTGATTTTCATAATATACACTCCTTATCTTTGATCTATAGTCTTATAGTATCATATTTGGTGGATTTTTGGTATAATATAGATATGAAAATATTACAGACGCCAGAGGCGAGTTTGAGAGAGCCGAGCCAGAAGATTGGCGAGATTACCCCTGAAATAAAAAAACTGGCAGACGATATGATTAAGTTGGCCCTTAAATGGGAAGGAGAGCACGAGCACGAGGTCTCCTCTGCCCTTGCGGCGCCGCAAGTGGGCGAGAACGTGCGGATGATTATTGTCAGGAACGAGCCGGAGGATAAGTCGGACAAGACTTTTACAGCGTTGGTTAACCCCAAGATTGTGAGCGAGAGCGGGCGGCTGGTGGAGGACTGGGAGGGTTGTCTTTCGGTGCCGGATCTCTACGGCAAGGTGGCTAGGCGCGACCAAGTCAAGATAGAAGCAAAGATGCTGGATGGCACTGAGGTGCGAATTAGGGTCGGCGGGCACTTGGCACGGACCTTGATGCACGAGATTGACCACTTGGATGGTATCTTGTTTTTAGACAAAATCCGCGGCAAAAAGAATAGTTTTGCACGGTTGCAAGAGGACGGCGCGCTGACACCGATTGATTATTCCGAGATTGAAAATCAAACGGACCTTTGGGGGGATTAAAATGATAGACAAAAGTTTGGCGAAACGGGTGCCAATTGTCTTTTTCGGCGTGGACCGGTTCCCTGCTCTGCCGCTGGAAAAATTGCTTGAGGAGGGCTATAACGTCCAGGCGATTTTCGCGGCGCCGGACAAGGATGCGCGAGGCGGCAAAAAGAAGGCGCCAGTCGCCAAGATTTTAGGCGAAAAGTATGATGTGCCGGTGCTCCAGCCGGAAAAAGGCCGGGAGATTATCGGCGAATTAATAGGGAGGTTTGGCGAGGACAAGCGGCTGCTCCCAGATGGCGAGCATAAAGGGACGCTGCCCCTCGGGGTGCTAGTGTCGTATGGTAAGATGATTCCGGACGAGGTTTTGGAATGGTTCAAACCGATGCCGATTATTAATATCCACCCTTCTCTGCTCCCGAAGTATCGCGGCAGCAGTCCGGTGGAGAGCGCGATTCTAAATGGCGACGCGGAGACCGGAGTGAGTATTATTAAATTAGTCGCGGAGATGGACGCCGGCGAAGTCTTGGCGAGCGCAAAAATCTCGGTTGCGGCGGACGAAACCAGCGCTTCGTTATATGACAAGGCGGCGCGGGTCGGCTGGGAATTGGTGCAAGAATTAATCCCAAAATTGGTGGAGACGGACGGCCAGTTAAAAGGTGCTGGCCAAGACCACAAACTGGCCACTTTTACGCCGCGATTTGATAAGGCAGAAGCTGAGTTAACTGGGGCCAAAACCGCAGCCGAGTTGGAGCGCAAGGTGCGCGCGTTTGACACTAACCCGAGAGCTTTTTTGATGCACGACGGCAAGCGATTCGCGGTGCATGGAGGCTTAGTCGTGGACGCACGGCAGACGCCGCTGGATATCAAATCGTCGGATGGTAAGTTTTACCACCCGACGATTATCACGCCTGAGGGCCAAAAGGCTATGGCAATTGCTGACTACCTGCGAGGAGTTGATCGCGGTTAGCGATGACTTCTTGCTGGATCTTTTTGCAGACGCCCGCGATGACTTCTTCGTAGTCGGGGCGGTTGGTTAAGAGCCATTTGATAGAAGCATATTCGTCGTTGAGCTCTGGAGAGTCTGGGGCGAGGCCGCTTTTCTCGGCTATTTGGGCGTAAATTGGGTCGTTTTTATAGTCATTCTTGGCCAAGAAGGCGTTAATGGCCTCTATATTGCCTTCTACGATGCCGTCAAACTCGTCAACGACCTCTTGCGGTAAGCCAACGGCGATTGCCTCGCCGACGCGTGTTTCTTGTTCTTCGGCCAAGTGGGCCAAAAATTCTGCCTTGTGTGGTAAGGCGCCCAGCCCGTTTTCTTCCAAGAATTTCTCGTCAAAATCCACCATGTTGTCTCCTGTTTAACTTATTATATATTAGCCTTAAGCGTATTGCAACCCCCACATACATTTAGTAGCCTAATAGTATGGTGCGGTGGGAGGTGGCAGCACTTGCGCCGCCGGCGGCTGTGTGGCGGTTAAACACAAAGATGCCCGCAGAAGCACTACTGTTCGCTTGTTCGCTCCTTGCATTCCAGGGCCAAGATGGAGCCGAAGATTGAGACGTGTCACTATTCCAGCTACCTTGAGCGCCAGCTAGCGCCGTGCTGATTACTTCCGATGACCCCGTGCCAAAGAATAGGGAGTTATAAGCAAGACTACCCTGAGTAATCACCAAGATGTTAGTGTTATCCACGCCGAGTTGGGTGAGGGTTATACAACAATATACACCTAGCAGAACATTTTTATAGAGGTAGAACTTGCTTATGCTTAACAAATGTGGTATAAGTATTGACCCCACAATTCGTGCATGCTATAGTGAGTGTGTCTAAGCCTTTAACACGAGTCGGTACAAAATGCTTCGGTATCTTCGCCGATGCAAAGCGGCACCGCAGAGCGTTTCGGCGAAAGCCGGCTCGTTATAATGGTTTAGACACCTTGCGGTGTCGCTTTTTGTTTCGGGCGCACGCACGGCAATATCAATCAGAAACTTGGGAGATTATAACTATGAAGAAAGGTCTTTGTAGTGAGTTTTGTGATATCAATATCTGCGCGG
>WRKS01000045.1 GCA_009778015.1 Candidatus Saccharimonadota bacterium | reverse complement strand
TGAGGGCGACGACGAAAAGCGACCCGCCGACGATGAGGGCGACCGAACCAGTGACAGACGGGGGCAGGACCTTCTCAATCTTGGCCATACCAACGCGTGCGACAAGTAGCCCGGCGAGGGCCGAAGCGACGCCGGCCATAATGATGCCGAACTGGGCCTGGCCGATGAGGGCGTCGGGCGCGACTTCGCCGAAGGCTTTGACGCCAGTGAGGGCGGCAACGGCGGCGATGAAACTGAAGCTGCTACCGTAGTAAAGTGGGATGGCGATTTTGTCCTTGCTGAAAAACTTGGTGACGAGTTGGGTCGCGATGGTGGCCACACCAGATGCGAAGAGAGCGGTTGAGGTGTGGAAACCCATGAGTAAGGCGGCCAGGACGGTGGCGGGGAACATGGTGATAAACTGCTGAAGTGAAAAGACCAGCAATTTACCGGGTGACGGGGATTCGTTTGGCAAATAGCCGACGACGGTGGAGTTCTTGGCGCTTTTCATAAAGCTACCTCCTTTTAGGTAAAAGATTTGGATGTCAAGGTTCTACACCTTACCACCCATTAGAATAAGTGTATCTTGGCTGATTATATCATAAAGGTGGGGCTTTTGCAAAACTTTTTGCAAAATGTGGTATAATATGGGCGTGGTCTGGTAGCTCAACTGGAAGAGCAGATCCGTCCTAAGGATAAGGTTGTAGGTTCAAATCCTATCCAGACTACCATATTCTCCAGACTACCATATTCCTAGGCAGCGGTAAGTTGAGGCACCCGAGAGGGTGTATTGCTTTTTGATACTAATTATTATATAATATGGGAGATTAACCTGAGCTCGCCTCAGGGCGGACTCTAAAAATGATTATGTAAGGGGGGTTTGTAATGAAGAGACTTTTTGCTGTTATGTTGTTGATTCTGGGCGCGGTGGCGTTGGCGTCCTGCACGACGGACGGGGCGCGGGCAACTGCGACCAGTGGGCCGACGACTAGTGCAGCGGAGGGCGGGGCGACGGCCAGCGTGCCGGAGAGCGCACCGAGTGGGCCGACGGCGCAACCTGAGTATAACGCGCCGCCGATGGAGGATATTTCGCCGCCGGATAGCAACCAGAAGGCGATTGATTCGGTGGCGTTCTACGAGTTCTCGGATAATCTGCCGGGCGGGTTCAAGATGGCGCAGCCGCTACTTGACATGCATGGGGCGATCTATGACAGTGAGCACCTGACGATTGTGGTGGAAGCGGGCGAGATGTTTAAGGAGCAAGACGACACATATTATTACAGCGCGACAGTCAACGTGATGGGGATTGATTTTGTCGGTGGGCTGGAGACGCCAAGCTTCTATATCAACTTTGAGCGGTCGGAAAGCCACGCGATGGTGATTGCGGCAGCCGAAAACGGCTACACCCAAGGGCTCGCCGACTTCCTGAGGGACCTGATGGCCAACGCCGGTGAGAGCGTGGAAACCGCACGCGCCTGGGCCGAAAGCTTTAGCATTAGGTAAGCTGCATTATATAAGCGACGCAAGCACGACATAATCAGATAAGCACTCCGCATGGGGTGCTTGATTTTATAGGCAAACTGTGCCATAATTACTAGTAAATGGCAAAGCAAGTTCCAGATAAGGGCTACGGTGGGATCTATGGAGAGGAAGCCGCCGGCAAATCTCCCGAGAACATTAGCGGCAGGCGCGCGGAAGGCGCGGCGGATCACTTTGCGGCAGCCGAGAAATCGGCGAGCCGAGCGGCGCCAAAAATTAGCGACAAGACAACTAGCAGTAGTTCGGATGTGGCGGAAAATGGCTACACACCAAAATATACTGCAAGTACAGACAAAAAGAGCGGTGTGGGCAAGGGTCTCGCGGGAGCGGCGGCAGCGGGCGGAGCGGTTGGTGGCGGCAGGCTTTCCAAGATGTTTAGCGGTTCGGGCGGGAGCAAAAAGCCGCTGTTTGCGATTGGCGGGTTGACCGGCTTAATCGCGCTTTTAATGTTGACGGCCTCTAGTTTGCTGCCGGTTCACTTAATTGAAAACATGATTGGGATGCGCAACTCGTTTGGCACCACGGCCGAGATGCGCGGGACGCGCTTGATTCGGCGAACAATCGGCACCGACACCACGGCGGCGATGAACACTTTTAGTCAACGCAACACGATGTCGCAGCACCGGATTACCCAGCTCAACCGCGGGTTGGAGGCAGAGGGTTTGCGGTTTAGGCTGGACGGCGATAATGTCGTTTTGCAATCGGCGCTAGACGGCAACGGCCGGATTAACCTTGAACCGAACGGTCAAATGCGCTGGAATACAGCGGCGGTCAACGAGGCGGAGTTTGCGACGCTGGTCCGCGACCACCCGAACATTCGGAACGGCTTTAATAAAGGTTCAAGCGCGGTAACGGGGCGGACATCGGGCTGGTATAACCGAGCTATGGCATTCTTTCTAAACAAAAACGCTTTGACGCGCAACTTGTTTCATGACTTTATCGGGAGAGCGGAGGGCAACGCCAACTTCCGGGAGGCGCAAGCGCGGATCGCGACGGCGGAGCAGAGGGTGGCGAAAACCAACATTGACCTCGCGACCCAAGACCGGACAACCGACCCGGCGACCGGAGAGCCGATTGACACGGTTTCGCAAAATCAGGCGGGGCAAGATTTTGAGGCCGCTAAAGTGGCGGTGGGGTCGGATATTCGGGCGCGAGCCTTGCAAATCGCTGGACGGGCCGGCGGGATTAGCGCTGCGATGTCGGCGACCTGCGCGGTGTTCTTGGCGGTTGGCGCGGCATCGGCTGTCTTTGCGGCGATTGAAATGTCCAAGGGTTTGCAGGTAGTCGCGGCTTGGTTTGAGGCCGGACAAAAAATGATGGCGGGCGAAGGCGATGACAGCTACCATGCTCTTGGCGACGCTTTGACCGAGCAAACTGTGACCACCGCCTTTGACGAAAACGGCAACGAATATGAATTGCATAATGGGGCGCCGAGGAGTGCGACCGAATCGGCCGGACTGACGCATGTCTTGGTGGGCAGCAACTTTAGGGCGGAGGATGACCCAAGCGCTATGAAATGGCACGCCGAAAAGGCGGTGGGATATATGAGTGTAACGGGCGGCAGTGTCGCGGGTTGTTTTACGGCAATGATTGCCGGCGGGATTATCGGCGCGGTGGCGGAAGTGTTCTCGGTGTTTGTCTCGTTTGTGCCGATTGGCGGGCAGGCGTTTGCGGTTAGCCGGTTAATCGCGGGGCTGGCCAGCAAT
Source organism: Candidatus Saccharimonadota bacterium (assembly GCA_009778015.1). Classification (GTDB taxonomy): domain Bacteria; phylum Patescibacteriota; class Saccharimonadia; order Saccharimonadales; family Saccharimonadaceae; genus WQUV01. The sequence continues at coordinate 2,219 of WRKS01000045.1, read as the reverse complement.
ATTGCCATCTCGGCCGGGATCGCGACGGCGTTAGGCTTAGCCTTAGGAGCGATTGTGCCGATGTTGGCGCGCGGTTTTGTAACCAGTATGGCGACCGATGTCGGCGGCGAGGACTTTGGCAATATGATTGGCAGCGTGGGCGGGCGCTACATGGGCGGCGCCCACCAAGCGAACGGCGGCGTGGTCGCAACCGAAGAGAGAGCGCTGGCCTATTTCCGCGAGACGCAAAATGTGTTGGCGCGGCAGGCCGAGGTGGAGCGGCAGGAGCGCAGCCCGTTTGATATTACCAACCGCAACACTTTCTTGGGCAGCATCGCTTTTAATATGTCCGGCTTTGCGGCGAGCAACGGGTCGCTATTTGGCAACCTTACGGGGCTGGCGAGCGTGGCGCAAATGTCGCGCCTGCCGTGGCAATTTAATGCGAGCGCGGCGAGCGCCTTAGAGTTTAGAGAGGGCTTGGGCAATTGCCCGCAATTATCACAATTATACCCGGCCGGCATTACCGACGCCGAGGGCGGGCGGCTGCACACCGTGGCTTGCGATCCGTTTGGCTACCCGATGCGGAGCAACGACCTAGCGACCATCAACTTTGACCCGGCATATATATACTGGAAAACGGCCGCAACCTGCGACGGCAACGAGTGCTCGTTTGGCAAGCGAACCGCGAACAGCCGGACCTATACCGGCGAGAACTTGGATGGCACGCCTTGGTCAGTAACGGTCAACGCGACAGTGGAGACCGACAATAACGGCCTGGAAAAAATCAACCCCAAGAGTGACTTAGGCAAAATGGTGGTTTATGGCGTCAATCGCTCAACTGATCCGGGCGTGATTGATGTCAACATTATGATGGCGGAGAGCAACGCCGGACCGGCTTGGCTGGGCTGGGTGCCGGGCGTCGGCAATATCCAGCAGATGATTTCGGCGATTAACCAAAGTAATGCGCTGGCGAGCGGCTGGGTGGACGGCAAGAATTATTGCAACGGCTGCACGCCGGAATGGGATACTACATACCGCTACTTAAACCAATATATTGTGGACAGCAACTTATATGAGAGCATGGGCTCGTTTGAGCGCAGCCCGGTGGTGGCGATGCTGGAGGACGAGATTTGGCCGACGCTAGACCAGAGCGCGGCGGGCATTTTGGCGCGCAATACCGGCATGCCGAAGTCGTTGGTGGTGGATACGTTGGCGTGGGTAAATGATATGCTGGAGACGCCGCAGGATGTGCCGAGCTTGATCGCGAGTGCGCCGAATATTTACTCGCAAATCTTACAGAGAACATCCGGCCCACAAAACACCTTGGCATTCGCAAAGCAGCAGGGCGCTGGCACCCTACTTTGCACACCGGACGGTTCACCTCGCAAAGCTCCGCCTTCATCTATCGCCTCAGCTCTAGGGGAGCAAAGCTCTCCCTCTTATTGCTCGCTTATACACTCGCAACAATTCACCCCACATGCTTCGGCGACAGACGGAATGCTCCGCTTGCCAGAGCGGCGGCGCTTTAGCGCAGGAGTGACGGCATGAGGCGGCTGAAACGATGGGTGGCTGTGGTTTCGGCGCTCTTGCTGACGTTGACGCCGACGATGGTGATGGCGCAGCGCGACGAGAGCCTTTGGCTAGAGACCGGGATCTTGTTTTACAACCCGGACGACATGGCGATTGCTTGCGCGAACATGGCGATTGGCCAGGCCACCGGCAGCAGCACGGCGGGATTAAGCGCCGGCCAGGCGGCTTTTGTGGACCAATACCAAGGCATTGCCTCGGCGCTAAGCGTGCAATACGGCATTCCGTGGGAGGCCGTGATGGCGCAAGGCATCCTAGAGAGCGCGGCGGGGACCAGCAGTTTTGCTCGCAACCGCAATAATTTCTTTGGCATTGGCGCGGTGGACAGCAACCCGAACAACGCGCATCATTTTGAGACGCCGGAGGCCGGCTGGGAGGGCTACTACCGCTTTATCCGCGACAATCCGCGCTACCGCAACCATGGTATTTTCCAAGAACCGACAGTGACTGATCCTTACGCTTATGTCTCGGCGGTCAAGGCGGCGGGCTATGCGACCGACCCAACCTATGTGGAGAAATTGACGCCGCTGATTACGGCGATTCTGCAACGGGCCGCCGAGCAAGGCTGGGAGACTTCGGCGCAGCTGGCGGTGGTCAACCCGCAAATGTTAGCGGCGGCAGAGCAGAACGCTCAGGGCGCTAACGCCGGGGCG
>WRKS01000044.1 GCA_009778015.1 Candidatus Saccharimonadota bacterium | reverse complement strand
CGACGAAATCTGCACTGAGGTCCGGCGGCAAATGGAGTTCTTGTGGGCAGTGCTCCAAGGGTGGGGCTACGGCACCTACATCACGCAGGACTATGGGCCGACCCTCGCTGATTTGTTGGAGTCGGAGACCGCGGCAGAAGCGGCGACCATCTTGAACAGCGGCAAAGCAGGCAGCAGCCGAGGCTTCTTTAGAGGCAACCGCGAAGCTCAACGAATTGAATGGGCCGAGCAAATCTATGCGCAGCTGCTTCAGGTCCGACCCTAAACCTCCTTGGCTTTTTTGCGAAAGAAAGCCACCTAAGCTTGCTTAGGTAAGAAACCCGCCAAGAGCGATCTGGGCGGGTTTTAACATGGTGTGGCTTTGGGTTTGGAGCGAGTTTTGTGTTGTAACCATTGACTTCTAAGCATAAGTGTGATATAATGTAAAGTAGAGAGAGTTAGATGCGCCACTCTTTCGGTAAGACACGGAAGTGTTAAGGGCGCAGGGCACCAAGGTGCTAATCACTTTAAAAATGAGGAGGAAAACGAATGCCAAGATTAAGAACACCTAAAGCAAGCATGCCCAGAAGGACGACCCCTAGAAAGATGGTCTCCAGAAGGAAGATGCCCAGGGCCGCAAGGCCCCAACAGACCCTAAAAAGAGGGCTGATTTTTGTCGTGTTCGCGCTGGTCATTTTTGTCAGCACCAGTTTTGCCAGGACTCTGCCCGAAGCGGAGGACGCTGAACCGGCCTATGCTCTACCGATGGCGGTGCGGGTGGCTTATGCCTCCGCGGCTGTCGGGGAAACGAGCTTTGAGGCGAGCACAGCAAGTGCCGAGGTGGACGAAACAGACGTTGAAGCGAACCTGCCAAGCACCGATGAACCAATAGTTGCTGGCGCGGCTTTAGCTGATCCAACAGAGACCGGAGAGGCTGAATTAGTTGAATCGGTTGAATCGGCCGTCAGCACCTGGATATTGCCCGACGAGGTTTGGGTGCATATCCCGGGGCAAAACCGGGCCAGACTGACTGCCGCGCAGATGGGCAGGCTAAGCGATATTCACCGTTTCTTTGCGATTGACACCGGGCTGGCGCCGCATATTGTGGCGGCCTTTGCCGGTAGTGTCGGGCAAGAAGGCGGTTTTCGCGACCAAAGTGCGCGCAGTAACGGCCACTTCGGCGATTACCAGCTGGACGACTACCTCTACCGGGCCTACCAAGCTTGGTGCAGGGAAAACGGCAGCGAGACCGTGCTAACCGACGCCTACCACCAAAGTGCCTTTGTCTGGGCCTGTCTAAACGGCTGGGGCGAGGGCGAATGGTTTAACGAGGGCTGGTATCGGCAGACGCTGGTTGACCTGCTGGCGTCGGAAACCGTCCGAGAGGCCGTGGTTATCTTGAATGCCGGCCGCGACGGCAATCCGAGCGACGGTGTGGATGGGTTCTTCAGAGGCAATCTGGCGAACCGGGTCCCCTGGGCCGAGCAAATCCACGAGCAATTCGTAGAGGTGCGACCGTAAGCGCTGTGATAAAGCACAACCGGACGCGCGACTATAAAGCACAACCGGACGCGCGACCGTATTTTTCCACCTGATATGAAAAAGTCCCCCAGCAATGGGGGATTCTTTCGTGGTTTAGTTGCGGTCTGATTGCGATTTGGCCACGTTTGGTGCGGCTGGTCTGTTAACCGACGACTTCTACGCCCATAGAGCGAGCAGAGCCGGCGACAACCTTGATGGCCGCCTCAATGTCGTTGGCGTTGAGTTGGGACATCTTGGCCTCGGCGATTTCTTGCAGCTGGGCCTTGGTGATTTTGCCGACCTTCTCCAGATTGGGCTTGCCGGAGCCCTTTTGGACGCCGATTTTCTCGCGGATCATGTCGTCAACCGGGCGGCCCAAGCAGTTCCAGGTAAAGGTGCGGTCGTCGTAAACTTGGATATGCACGATGACGTCTTTGCCTTGGAAATCTTTGGTCGCGTCATTGAACGGATTGATAAAATCCATCATATTGAGGCCCCACTGACCGAGGGTTGAACCGACCGGCGGGCCAGCGGTTGCACGGCCGCCGGGCACGCGTAGTTTGAGATTACCGATAATCTGTTTTGCCATATTTATATATAAACGCCCAAGGGCGAGTCTCCTTAATTCTTATAAAAACTGTGCGTAACAATACAATTATACCAGACGAAACTGGAAAACGCAAGAGGGCGGGGGGAGTAAGCGGGCGTGAGGCAGAGAGAGCGGCGCCAAGAAAAGACGCCGCCAATTAGGGTCGGGCGGCGTCAAATTGGCGCAAGGTGTCCAGCGAGAAAATCTTATGAAAAAGGTCGCTTTGCCAGTCGGGCAGCGCCCAGATCTGTCGGTAGATGTGTGCGGGCAGGCGATAGTAGAACCGCATTGCCTCTGGCTGGCCAATAAACACCCCCAGCATGTCGAGCAACGGCGCATAGAGACAGAACTCATAGCAGTTGTCCACAAAAATGGTCGCGTCGTGCTCGTAGGCAACCAGCGGCTTGTCTAGCCCACACGAGAGAAAGACGTCTTGAGGCCGGATCGCCGGAAAGTCGCGAGCGAGATTCTCGGCTGTTTTTTGGTAGTTGCCGGAACGGGCGGATGTGACAATTACTCGGTTGTAACGGGCGATTTCGGCCACGCGTTGGACGGCGCCGGGCATCGGCTGGTCAACCGACCGATAGAGCGTCCCGTCAAGATCAAACGCCACCACTTGCCCAAAAAGGTCCACAGTATCACCTCCCAATACTTGATGCCTATATTATAGCACAAGATCGCTAATCAGAGGGGTTAGGCGAGTTTTTCCACTTGGAGGGCGTCTAGCTCGGCTTGGGTTTCGCGGCCAAACATAGAAAGCATAACTTTGATTTTGCCTTTGTCTTCGTCAATCTCGGAGACCGAACCGTCAAAACCGCGGAATGGGCCGTCTTTGACGCGGACAATCTCGCCGATTTCGTATTTGACGGCGAATTTGGGGTCTTCGGCGCCGATGCGGCGTTTGATGGCGTCCACCTCGCGCGGGGAAACCGGGGAGGGGTGGGTGCCGGTGCCGATAAAGCCGGTGGCGCCGGGGACGTTGCGGACCGCGTACCAGCTTTCGTCGGACAATTTCATCTCTACCAAGACGTAGCCGTTGAAAATCTTGCGATCGGCGACGCGGCGTTTGCCGTTTTTGATCTCAATTTGCTTTTCTTTAGGGACGATGGTGTCAAAAATGAGGTCTTTGTAGTGCGGGTCGTCAATCAGGGTGCGGATGCCGTCGGCGACTTTGTCCTCGTGGCCGGAGTAGGTAGAGACCGCATACCAGGCGCGGGCGTCATTATAATTAAATCTGTTTGCCATTTTGTCTCCTTGTTATCCTAATATCCTCTGGAACACCATGCTCCAAAACGCGTCTAGCAGTGCAATAAAGATGAAGAAAATGAGGGCGTAGAGCACGACGGCCAAGGTCATCTTCCAGGCGGCCTTGCGATTGGGAAAGCGCATGAGGCGGAGTTCCCGAAAGCTCGCGGCGATGTAGTTGCCGAACCGAACGAACGGGCGGGCGAGCTTGTGCCTTACCCCCGGTTTTTTTGCCTTGGCTTCAACCTTGGCCGGTTTGGCGGCAGGTTTCGGCTTAGTGACTTCAGCCTGTTTCGCGCTCGGCTTTGCAGCCTTGGCGCGCTTTTCTTGCTTCTTCATTTCACTCCTATTAAAATAGTCTGCTTATTTTTGTATCATATTTCTTAAATCAAAAATAGCCTACTTCAGGCAGACTGTCAATAGTATAGCAAAAAATCTTGGCATGTCAAGGGTCGGGCGCGCCAAGGGGCCAGCGGCGGCAAGAGGCTTGACTTTTAAGCACTAGTATGATATAATGGTAAGAGTATTCGGGAGTGGGACGAACAGTCTAGATTAGGGTAGAGACCTTAGCAAATTAGTTTTACCTACACCCGTGGTTTTCCCCGAGTGGGCATGAATTTATGGCCCCAAAAGGGGCGGAAAGCGAGGGATTCCTTATGCGAGGATGTCGTTTCCTTGTCGCTTTAATAGCGGCCGCCATGTTAATAATGATGGCGCTAACCGGTTGCCATGCCTCCTCACCGGAGGCAGTAGCTAACACGATATCAGTGGAGCAGGAGGCGTTTTACGGCGCCGCATCCAACGAGACAAAAGATTGGGGTTATACAACCTCACTCCTAACGCAAGTGGAAGGCGGACAAGCCGCTAACGCGAGCTCTATGCTTCTGAAAGACTTAAAGAGATGGGCCGAGCAAGAAGGCTGGCAATTTGTCAGCAACACAATCACAGCAGACAGCCAGGTGTTTTTTGTCAACGGCGGGACGATTGAAACAGTCACGCTGTCCGGGACCTATCCGGTGGCGCGAAACGGGGGTATATTGTATGTCGCCGAACGCGGCCGGGTCTATCAAATACCGGCAAAGCAGCCGGACCAAACAGCGGTCTGGGCGATGCAAAGTCTGATGCAAAAGTGGGGTGATAGCGTTGAGGCGCGAGTAACCCCGACGATCCCGGCAAGTGTGGAGCAAAGCGAGACAATCTTTGGCCGAATCGGCACCAATCTCTGGGGCGACCAGGGCCTTTGGCAATTTTTGACCGAGGGCCACGGCAGCTGGCGGCCGGAAATAATCGGCGAGGGCGCGGAGACGAAAGTTTACGCTCCGGGCGATTTATCTGGCAGGCTAAGCGAGACCGAACGGCTGCTATTTACGATTGGAGCTGACGGTTCGGTAGTAGTGCCAGAGGCCGCGCAGCCGCCGCAAACGCAAACTCAATCCCAGACGCAAACCACTACCACCACGACAACGACGACCACGGCAACCCAAACGCAGCCGCCGCAGCAACAAGAAGCGCCGCCGGTAGTCTTACCACCGCCGGAGCCGACGCAAACGCCGGCGCAAATCGCAAGCGCGATGCAGCCGATAGCCGTGTTGCAAGACGATGACCTCTATAAATCGCTGACTCAAGATGAGCGCGAAACCGTTTTGCAGAGGCTGGTTGACCAGATTGCGCGCGAGAACGAGATTAAGCCTTGGGCGATTCAGGTGATGCCAGACAGCCATTTTACACCGATGTCGCTGGCCTACGCGTCGCTACGCGATCGGCGTATCGCCCTGCGCGAGTCCAGCCTTGAGAGCTCGGATGAGGTGTTTGAGAAATGGTTCTTGACTTTTATTGTGTTGCACGAAGCGACACATATGGTCCATATAGAATACATCTTTAACAACAACGGCAACGGCGCGTTTTTAGAGGACACCGACCTATTCGGCAGCGACCCGGAACTGACGCTCAAGACAATCAAGGAGAATCTTTCGGTGCGCGGAGGCGGCGAGCTATACAGCGAGGCAGATGTAGCGGTGCACCACGCAAAACTGAGCGAATATGCCGCCGACGTGACATCGTTGAAGTTTATGGAGCAATATATGCCGCGCGACGTGGTGCGGATTGATTGGGAGACCAGGAGTCCCACCAGAAGGTA
>WRKS01000043.1 GCA_009778015.1 Candidatus Saccharimonadota bacterium | reverse complement strand
CACGCTAGCCGACCGGATGATGGAGCTTTCCGGTACAGTTCTAAAGCGTGACATGAAGGCGCAGCTTTTAGACTCAATGGAGCTGGAGCGCGAAAAGGGCATCACGATTAAACTGACTCCTGTCCGTATGCAATGGCGCGAGCACGAACTAAACCTGATTGACACGCCGGGCCACGTGGATTTTTCTTATGAGGTGTCGCGGTCGCTTGCCGCGGTAGAAGGCGCAATTTTAGTGGTGGATGCTAGCCAGGGCGTGCAGGCGCAGACGCTGGCCAATGTCTACCTCGCCATGGAGGCGGGGCTTTCAATCATCCCGGTCTTAAACAAAGTGGACTTGCCGGCGGCGGATGTGCCGCGTGTCAGCCGCGAGGTGTGCAGCCTGCTGGGTTGCGAAGAGAGCGAAATTATCGCTATCTCGGCCAAAAGCGGGCTTAATGTAGAAAGCGTGCTGGACGCGGTGGTAGAAAGGCTGCCGGCGCCCAAGTCAAAATCCCAAGACACTGAACTATTGATTTTTGACAGCTACTTTGACGATTACCGCGGCGTCGTGCTTTATGTGCGGGCGTTTGGCGGCGAGATTAAATCAAATGACGAAATCTTGATGTGCGCCAGCGGTAAAAAAGGTATCGCGCTGGAGGTCGGCATTTTGGCGCCGGGCATGCAAAAGGGCGTCAAAATCAGCGACGGCGAAATCGGCTACATTGTGACTAACCTCAAAACCACGCGCGACGCGAAAGTTGGCGACACAGTGACACTGGCCAAGCAGCCGACCAAAACACCGCTCGCGGGATACAAAAACGTCTTGCCGTTTGTTTATGCCGGATTTTTTACCACCTCTAATGAGCAATTTAAGGACCTGAAAGAGGCGATTGAGCGCTTGGCGCTCTCCGACTCGGCGCTGGTTTGGCTGCATGAGAACTCGCCGGTCTTGGGGCAAGGGCTCAGAATCGGCTTTTTGGGACTACTGCATCTAGACATTATCAAAGAACGCCTAGAGCGCGAATTTGAATTAGACTTAATCGTTACCAACCCAAGCACCGATTATAAAGTGACTCTGACCGACGGCGAGGAATTAGACATCAAATCAGCCTCCGAACTGCCGGCGCAAACTAGAATTGCCGAAATCCGCGAGCCGTTTGCCAGCGGCGAGATAATCGTCCCGAAGCATTTAACTGGCGCCGTGATAGACTTGGTAGTTAAGCGGCGCGGCTTAATCAAAAACTTATCATACTTAGAGACAGGCAATGACGCGCAGTGCCTGATGACCTTTGAGGCGCCAATCGCCAACTTATTAACCGACTTTTACGACAAGCTAAAATCCGCGACATCCGGCTACGGCACGTTTAGCTACGAGTTGGCCGACTACCGGGCGGGCGACTTGGTGCGCGTGGACTTTTATGTGGCAGGCGAAATTGTGGACGCGTTAAGCGTGATGGCACACCGCAGCGAAGCTGATGCTATCGGCCGCGAAATAACCAAGAAGCTGAAAGAGACTATCCCAAGGCAAAACTTTGAGGTCGCCTTGCAAGCCGCGATTGGCGCTAAATTTATCGCGAGAGAGACGCTCGGCGCCTTCCGTAAGGATGTGACGACTGGGCTATACGGCGGCGATGTCAGCCGCAAAAAGAAGGTATTAGAAAAACAAAAGAAGGGCAAAGCGCGAATGAAGCGCTTTGGCAAGGTGGACATCCCGAGCGAGGCATTCACGCTGCTGCTAAAACGCTGACATTTTGCTGCAAATAAGTCTTGTCTGATTTCCTTTTACTATGGTAAGATGTAAACAGACATTACAGATAGTGACCAAGAAACCTTAAAAAGGAGGGATAAAAATGACCGCCATGCAAAACCTAATGCAGCGCGCACGCGAATACGCGTCGGTTTACGACCCGGAGCACGCGCAAATTCGGCCAGAGTTCTTGATGGCCGCCTTACCAGAGATGTGCGAAGGCGTTTGCGTCGCCTTAGCCGAGTTTATCGCGGAGGAGGTGCCGGAGTTCTGGATGCGTTATCGCGAGTTCTTGGCCGGCTACTACCAAGTCGGCTTAGCGGACGTTTCACGCAAGATGCAAGCAGACAACTTCGGCGACTTATCGGGCATCCAGCCCGACAACATCACTGCAAACATCATCGCGCTGGCAGACAGCAACTGGAAGCGACATGCCAAAATCGTCAAGGCCCCAACGCCGGTTGACTACTTGCTTGGCGAAGTCTTGGCACTGGAGGGCCACCTTGATATTCTGGATCTGACGTTATCCAACAGCGGTATAGAGCGAAGCGAGATAATGCCATATCTGGCCGGTTGCTCTCGCCACATTAACAATGACTACCTCAAGGCTAACGTGGGGATGCAAAGCTTCACGAGCTTAGAGGACGCCTGCGACTGGATTAACACGAACTTACAACCGACAAAACGCAAGACCGAAAAGACCAAAACGGCCAAGGCCACCCCGCCAGCCAACAATCTGGCGGCAGCTGACCGGCAAATACGCGAGCGCGTGATAGGGCAGAGCAAAGCGATTGACGCCGTGATGCGGGCACTCAAAATCGCCGAGGCGGGGTTGAAAGACCCGGTCAAACCAATTGGTGTGCTGCTCTTCGCCGGGCCGACTGGCGTCGGCAAAACCGAACTATCCAAAGCAACCGCGGAGGCGACCGGACGTAAAATCCAGCGCTACGACATGAGCGAATACCAGGAACCGCACTCGGTAATGCGCTTGTTTGGCGCGCCGCCCAGTTACGTCGGCTACGACGAAGGTGGGCAACTGACCAAGTTCGTGAGTGACAACCCAAAGAGCGTGATTGTCTTTGACGAGGCAGAAAAGGCGCACCCGGATGTCTTGAATGCACTACTCCAAATCGCCGAGGAAGGCACACTGACCGACGGCAAGGGCAAAGTGGTTTCGTTTGCCGAGACGCTGGTGTTGATTACAACCAACATCGGAGCCAGCGAAGCGGCAAAGACCAGCATCGGGTTCTCGGGTGGCAACGATGACCGCGCCCACGCGTTTAAAGCAGCGCTGGAGAAATTCTTTAAGCCCGAATTACGCGGCCGCTTAACCGCGACAATCATTTTTGAGCGACTAACAGCTGAAGAAATCCTGCAGGTCGCCGGTTTGGAACTAACTAAGCTGGCCAAGCGGCTGCATGACACACGAGGCATGACGTTGGAATTTGAACCGCAAATCGGCGCTTTTATTGCCCAGCAAAGCGACACCCTCCAATACGGCGCCCGGAATATCAAAATGACGATTACTAACTTGATTTCTGGACCGCTCAGCGATTTTATCGTGGGGAGAAACTTGCCCGACAAGACCAAAATAACGGTCGGGCTGGATGACAAGGCAATTACCTTCAACACCCCCCTCAAGCGCAAAAAGAGCTGACGCGCTCGGCCTAAGACGCTCACACCTTGGATATTGTGTGGGCGTTTTGACTATGTTACAATGTAGCCATAAGCACATACAAACTAGAGGAGGCAAGATGAAAATAGAAAAGATTTATATAGGCGGCTGGTTCCAGCGCACGATGTTGCACCTGACCGAGATTTATAACTTCTTAAAAGACGGCACTAGTTACCTAGAAGGCTTGAACGAAAAGAAGCTAAAAACCCTACGCGACACACTAGAGATTGAGGAGCTGGAGTTCTCGGTGGACGGGTTTGAGCAAATTGATTTTACGACCAAGCAGGGGGTGCAGGTAAAGATTTTTGAGGACGGCTTGATTGTGCTATCCACAGATATTGCTAGCACCGAGACACTAAATGCGGAGATTGACGAGCTGGCCAAATACTACGAGGAGCAGCTGAGTCCGGCGTTTAGCTACCTCTTTAGCCTTGGCGCGCCGGTGCCAAAAGAGCTCGCCGGCATTAAGCAGGTTTATCCGTACTTTATTGTGCTTAACCACGCCAAGCCGGCCGAAATGCAGAAGTTTATGGAGACGATAGACAAGCAGCGCTACTACGAGCATAGCAACGAGCATTTTGACATTTTGCGCGGCGACAAGTATTACTTTATCAACAACAAGACTACCTCGCTAAAACGGGCCGAAGCCTATATTGAGGAGCAGATATTTGTGCGCGAATTCAAAGGGCAGCTGCACCGCTATCTAGATTTGCACCGGATTATTTGGGAGCGGATTGCCGAGGTAAAAGAAAAGACTAAGGTGCGGGGCAAAGATATTGTGGCGTTTACGAGCAAGATTGAGGATTATGCCAAAACAATCAACTTGGTGGATTCGCGGATTAACCAAATGGGCGCCTACCTGAAAACGCGCGAGAAACTGGCGCTCCGCGACCCGGACTTTAAGGGGGTCCTAGAGATTATGGAATACCGCTACGAGACGCTGGGCAATACTTTAAGTTACGTGCAGAATATCTGGACGATGACCAAAAATTATGTGGCGAGCGCCAGAAGCCTCTTTAGCGATTTGCAGCAAGAGGTGACGCAAAAATCGGTGGAAAACCTGACGATTGTGACATCCATGGGCGTCGGTGCATCGTTAATTGCGCTGTTTACAACCGACTCTTTGCCGGAATTTACCGTCTTCGGCATATTCTACTTCTTGGCGTTGGCGGCGATTGGCTTTACAGTCAGTGTGGTGATGCGTAAGATTGGTGAACGTAGCAAATACGAGATCGCCGACAAAGACTTTGAGAAAATCCACTAATGAAGCTGCGTTTGCTCTATTTGCATACCTTTTTGCACTACGCGGGCGATACGGTGGGCGAGGTCTTTTCGGCTGTGCTGTTGTATAGTCTTGGGTTCTCTATCGTGCATATTTTGGTGTTTTGCGGGCTCAAATGGGGCGTGATGGCACTTCTCACACCGCTAATGCCGGTTATCGTGTCTAAAATGGGTTTTTTGCGGGCCGGGGTGATTTCGGTCTTGGCGATTATCGCCGCCAACTTGATCTTGATTACGCGGCCCGAAGGCGAAGTTTCGTTTGTGATATTCGGCGTGCTTTTGGTGCTCTATGGCATCGGCGGCTCGGTAACACTGCCGATACAAACCACGATGCGGGTGATGTTTATCCCTGAACCCGAGCGCGGCCGGGTCAACGGCCGGCTGTTTGCGATGCGGGCGGCGGCGGTGATGACAGCGTCACTTTTAATAGGCTTCTTTTTGGAACACCGGCTGGTTATGGTGCTGACGATTGCCGGCACGCTCGCCTTGTCTTTGGTGCCGTTAGGCCTGATTTTTATGGGGGTCAAGCGGCCAAAAGGCTATTCATACGGCACGACTTTCGGGATTATGCGGCGGAAGGCGTTTCGGCGCTTTATGCCGGTATTTGCCTTGCGTGCACCAATGCATACAGAGCGCTTTTTGATTTCGCTGTTTATCTTTTTGGTGGTGGGCAATATCACGCTGCTGGCGATTTATGTGGTGTTTGCGACTCTGGTGGAAATGATTGTTATGCTGCTCCTAGGCAATCGCTTTGATCAAAACCGCAGCAAAGCGTTTAGGCTTTCGGCGGTGTCTCGGTCGCTGTCGCTGATGCTGTTGTCGGTCCGGCCATTTGTGGAACGGCTGCCGGTCGTAGGGCAAATCTTCAACCGGATTGCCAGCCGCGCCTATGAT
>WRKS01000042.1 GCA_009778015.1 Candidatus Saccharimonadota bacterium | reverse complement strand
CCGGACCGCCATGTCTAGGAGCTGGGCCGATACTGTGCTGCCCGCCGCTTTAGAGGTGAGTGTGGCCGCGGCAGCTAACGAGAGCTCTTTGGGCGGCAGATATTGAGGCGGAGTGAAGGCCGGTTTATAGAGCTTTTTGGGTTGGCTGATTCGCTTGCGGTAAAGCACGATCATGGCGAGGAGTAAAACGCTGCTGAGGCCAGCTGACATAACGGCGGCAGTGAACGGCATAAACGAGGTCTGAATCTCTGGTTCGTGGACGATAAAAGTGCCGGGGTCGAAAGCGAGCGCAAAGGTGAGATTCTCCCCCGGCTGGAGAGGGCGAGTCGCGGTAAATGTAATCGTTGTGCTGTCCGGGCTGATAGTGGTTTCGCAATCGCGGTTGTTGGTAGAACCATAAACCCCGACAAAACAGCGAGTATCGCGCATAAAGCGGGTCGCGGCCTGCTCGGGTAATATTATGGTCGCGCTGAGGCGGTCAAAGCGTTGCTGCCAAGCAGTGCCGTTACTATCCCAATAGAGTTCTTGATGGCCGCCGAAATCGGCGATGACATTTTTGAACTGATAAAACAACTCGTAACGCTGAGTGCCGCGGAGGTAGTCGTCGGTGCCAGTAGCAACCTCAAACCACTGCCCCTTCCTCTCTAGCGACCAAATCGGTTCGGTCTCGCCGTTGCGCAAGACATTGATACGCAAGTCTTGGAGTATAATATTGCGGCCGCCTTGATTGGTGCGCGGGATCTCACGGACGATTCCCTTATTTTGGTTGCGGTTAGGAAACTCCGCTACAAGCGTTTCGTGGACGTCCATAGTAGTGCCATTTTCGGTTAGGTTAAGGTGGTAAACGGCGCGAAACTCGCTAAAGTGGAAATCTTGGGTTGAGGCGGCGGCGGGTTGGGCGAAGGAGATGGCGCCGGTGAGGCTTACAGTTATGGCTGATAGGAGGCTGGCGATAACTGTGGAGATTTGGCGCATAGGCTAGGCTCTAGCCCTTCCTGTTGCGTAAGACGGCGAGGATTTTGAGGCGAGCGCCGGTGGCGAGGACGGAGCGGCGATAGATGCGGGAAGCGAGGAACATAATAAGAGGTAGGGCGAGGATGGAGATGGCGAGTGAGAGGAGGGCTTGCCAAGTTTCGAGGCCGCCGCGGAAGTAATTGACCGAGGCGCCGATAGGTGAGAAGAGCGGCAGATAGTCTATGGCGAAACGAAGAGGCGGGACGCCCTCAAAAATAGGCACGAGGGGGGCGAAATATGGCACCATGAGGATGTACAGAACCGGGGCGATGGCAACGTTGACCTCTTCAGCGCGGGAGACGGTGGAGGCGAAGGCGGCATAGAGGGCGGCATAACTGAGGTAGCCGACCAAGAAAAAGCCGATGGCGAGCCAGATAGCGGAGCCAAGGTTGATGTCGGCAAAGATGTTGCCCATGAGGCCGAAGCCGCGGGCGGCCAGATAGCCGGCGACCAAGATGATAATGATTTGGGTGAGGCCGACGACGGCCATACCGAGGATTTTACCGACCATAAGCTGGAAGCTGGTCATGCTGGAGAGGAGGATCTCCACAATACGCGAGGATTTTTCCTCGGCGACGCCTTGGGCAATCATGGTGCCAGTGATGGTGATGGCCATGAAAAGCAGGACACCGACGACGAAGCCGACCCAGTAGCGGGTGTCAACGGCGCCGCTGCCGGGGTTCTCGGCGATGTACTCGTCCATCAATTCGGCGAAGCGGGCTTGGATTTGGAGGTGGACTTGCTCGGCGTCAAGGCCGTGCTCGGCAAAGACTTCCTGCTCGGCTTGGGCTTGAAGGAGCATTTGTTGTTTGGCGAACTCGGGAACCATGAAATCGGCGGAGTTTTCGGTATCGGCGCGCGAACCGAGGAAAGAGAGGAGAACGACCCCTAGCACGATGGCCAACGTGCCGAGGATGTAGGCACGATTCCGCATTTTGACGAGCATTTCGCGCTTGGCGACGAGGAGGACATTACGCATGGTTGACCTCGTCTTTAGAAATTAGGTCGCCGAAAATTGTAGCGAGCGGAGTGGGAATCTTGATGGTCTCGGGGGCATTGGCGGCTTTGCGGAGCTGGGCGGGAGTGCCGGTGGCGATGATTTTGCCGTAGCTGATGATGGCGACCTCGGTGGAAACTTGGTCAATCAGCTCCAGTTGGTGGGACGAGAATAGGATCGGCAGGCCTTTTTTGGCTTGTTCGCGGATAACATCGGACATGGTTTTGACGGCAATAGGGTCTAGGCCGGAAAATGGTTCGTCCAAAATAAGGGCTTTGGGCTTGGCGATGAGGGCGACAGCCAATTGGACTCGCTGTTGGTTGCCAGTTGAAAGGGTTTCAAGATTCTTGTCGGCGTATTGCATAATATCCAAACGCTCCATCCACTCCATCGCCTGCTTTTGGGCGGCTGGCTTGTCTAGACCTCGGATTTCGGCGAAGAAAACAAGCTGTTCAAGAACCTTCATCTTGGCATACAAACCGCGCTCGGACGGCATGTAGCCGATTTGGCGGCGGTCAGCTTGGGTCGCCGGCTTGCCGTTAACCAAGACCTCGCCGCTATCAGCAAGCAACACCCCCATAATAATACGCATTAAGGTCGTCTTACCAGCGCCGTTGGCTCCAACAAAACCGAATATCTCGCCCGGTTTCATGGTCAAATTGACATCGGTCAGAGCCTGCTTTTTAGGCGCTCCGCCGGACAACCCGTGGGCAAACGCCTTACTGATACCTCTGGCCTCAATCTCCATATGTATTATTATAGCACAGCAACCTCACCCCCCACATACATTTAGTAGCCTAATAGTATGGTGCGGTGGGAGATATGAGCGATGGCGAGGCCAGTCTCATTTTCCACGTCAGACATACCAGAGCGTGCCCCTCCGCTAGAACGCCCACCTAAGACGCTCCAAGGCTGGCCTGGGACTGGGGTAAGAACATGGCCGCCATCCCAACCGCTAGGGTTGGTCCTGTTAGATGTTATCTCGGAGGTGTTGGAACCAAAGAACAGAGAGTGGTTTGCTAGGTAGCCGTTCATGATAGCTGGTTCGCTACTCACGCCGAGTTGGGTGAGGGCTACCCCTTGACTTTTGAGGTAGTTTTTGAGATAATGCGAGGGTAATAACAATTTTAAGGAGAATAAATGAGAGAA
This sequence comes from Candidatus Saccharimonadota bacterium, assembly GCA_009778015.1. Classification (GTDB taxonomy): domain Bacteria; phylum Patescibacteriota; class Saccharimonadia; order Saccharimonadales; family Saccharimonadaceae; genus WQUV01. Next base: position 2,425 of record WRKS01000042.1, on the reverse strand, counting down.
GTAACAAATCTTGCATTGACGGGCCGCGAAATTGCAGGGCGAAAAGTCGCCGCGCTTCGTGACCAAGGGTTTATAGTCGGCGTCGTTTACGGCAAAACCTTCCCTGCCGCAAAAGTTCAAGCCGAGTATCTGTCGGCTTTGCGCGCGCTAGAGGCGGTTGGCTATCACTCGCCGATTGAGCTAGAGCTTAATGGCAAGACGCAGCTTGCCATGGTCAAAAACGTTGAAGTTGACGCGGTGAGCCAACGGATTATTAATGTTGAGTTCCACGCGATCTCGGCTGACGATGTCGTGACCGCGGAGACACCAATTGAAATTACCGGCTTTGAACAATCCGAGGCGCACAAAATCAAACTTACCTTGCTGCAAGTGCTGGAGGACATTGAGGTCAAGGCCAAGCCGGCCGACTTGCCGGAGAGCTTGGTGGTTGATGCTTCTAAGATGGAATCATTGGACAGCGAGCTCACAATCGCGGATATCACATTGCCGGCCGGCGTGAAGTTTGCCGACAACGAGATTGAGATGGAGCAAGTGATTGCTACTCTATACGACGCCGCCGCTGAGGCCGCCGCTCAAGAAGAAGCTGACAAAGCCGCCGCTGAGGCCGCCGCCGCAGCTGCTGCAACTACTACTACCGAGACGCCAGCCGCTGAAAGCGGTGCGGAAGCCGCAGCTACCGAAGAAACAAAAGAGTAATACTTATCGGGTATTAGCAATAAGGCGTTTTAAGAACGCCTTTCTTGCTTTGTCGGTGTGCTTGTTGTCGCCTTTCCAGGCGTCAAGTGCCGGACCTTGCAGGGCGCGGGCAAACGAATAGGTAACCGGCCACATAAACGGCGCGTTGGCCCAAACGGCTTTGAGGTTTGCGGTGGCCTGCTCCGGCGATTGGCCGCCGGACAAAAAGACAACGCCGGCAAGGTCGTTTGGGACGATCCGCTTAAGCACCTCTGTCGTGCGTTTACCGACCTCTTCGGCGGTGCTTGGCTTCTTGAATTGCTTGCCGGCGAGGACCATATTTACCTTGAGAATCGTGCCGGGTAACTCAACTTTGTAATCCTTGAGATAGTCAAACAGTTTGGCTAGGATTTTCTCAGTGTATTTGGCGCATTCGTCGGTGGAATAATTGCCGTCGTGGACCAGTTCTGGCTCAACGATGGGGACGATGTCGGCATTTTGGCAATCCAGCGCATATTGTGCCAATGCTTTGCAATTTTCGTCAATCGCTTTGTTGCTTGGGATGCCGTCGCCGACAAAGAAGGCGGCGCGCCATTTGGCAAAGCGGAGGCCGCGCTTGCGGTAAACCGCGAGGCGTTCCGGCAAGCCGTCTAGCCCGGCGGTGGCTGTTTCGCCTTTTTTGGCGGACCCACGCTTAGCGGCATGGGCGAGATCCACAAGCCCTTGGTCAACTTTAACGCCCGGGATAATCCCCTGACGCGTCAAGAAGTCGGTAAAGTTATCGCCGTTATCAGCGTGCTGCGTGGTGGTCTCGTCAAATAAAATAACGGCGCTGACGTACTTGGCCAGCTCGGGCAGGCCGAGAAAAACATTACGGTAATCGCGGCGATGCTGCTCGTCGTCGGTGATACCCATGGCCGCGAATTTTTTGGCGATACTGCCGCCGCTCTCGTCTGCGGCGAGAATCCCCTTTTCCAGCATTTTCTGGGCAGTCTTTGCGAGTTCGTTGCCCGCGACCATGACATGGCCGCGTAAGTCATCCAGATCCTCTAGAACATCGGCGAGGCGAGGAGTCTGGGTGAGGGTCGCTCGCTCCACCATGCCTTTGGCAATGGCGGCGGCATTCGGCGCGTCATAACCCAACAGCCAGGCGCCGAACAACGCCGAATTAGCGAGAGTCCGGATACTCGCGAGCGACTGGACGCCGCCTTTGGGAGGCGCTAGCTGCGCAACGTAAGTCAGACCATTAGCAGAGATTTCTAATCTGTTAAGTGCAAGTTGGTCGTCTAAGTTGGGGTCGCACCAAAGCGTGGCACCAGCCGGCTTAGGCCCACCATAGCCGCATAAAATCGCGTTGTTTTCGGCGGCGTATTTTTCAATCTTTTTGAGATCGCCTTTGTCTAAAAGCGTGGCATCGTCAATAAAAATGGCTTCCGGGACGACAGCGGGCGCTTGCCAAAAGACCTTCTCGCGCGGGCTAGAAAAGGCGACCGAGCTTTTGCCGTTGTTCAAAATATAGCGGTGCGCCAAAAAGACATCGTCCAGATACTCTACTTTGTGTCCGAGGCGGAAGAAAACCTCGGCCGCGACAGCTGAGCCGGATTTGGTGGCGGTGCGGCGCGAGATGGCGTGGTCGGCGCCGTCAAAGGCTAGATCTAAGTGCTCTATGCCGTTTTCGTCTTGCAAGAACTGGCCCGAAATCTGTAAATAAATGTCTTTGACGCTTTGCCCCACCACACATACACGCATA
>WRKS01000041.1 GCA_009778015.1 Candidatus Saccharimonadota bacterium | reverse complement strand
ACATACATTTAGTAGCCTAATAGTATGGTGCGGTGGGAGACGTGATTTTGAGCGCTACCGGCGTTAGTAGCACGAGAAGATCCGAACATACCGGAGAGACTGCCATTGGAAGACTCACCGCCAAAGAACCAGATGGGGAGGCTTGCCTGGACAGATTGCGACCAATCATCGTTCCAACTACTATTTAAGAATGGTGCACTTACTATTTCTGCCATATTAGAACCAAAGAACTTGGAATTATGGGCTAGTCCACCAATAGCTATAGCTTCATTGTCACTCACGCCGAGTTGGCCAACTCGGCGTGGAGGCTAGAGACCTCGTCTGGACTGGTATTTTGGCTAATAACTCAAAGTTCTTTGGTGGCGCCGCTTCCACGGAAGCATTCAGCACCGCGCGCAACAGCTATGGCGGCGGGTGGAATTGGGATCGTACTGATGGTATCTTTTCAACCTTCCCGTGGCTACTCAGCGGCCACGAGGCAATCGGCAGCACCCAAGCCGGTGTCTTTGCTTTCTATCCCCATAATGGCGGTATCACTTCTAATAACGCCTCCCACCGCACCATACTATTAGGCTACTAAATGTATGTGGGGCTAGCGAACCGAACTAAGTATTTGTATTGTTTCTGCAAGTTCCGCTTCACTCATTTCCTCTACTGTCCGCCCAGACGAGAGCGACCAGGTTGATCCGCTACCGTCTATTGATTTAACGAATTGGCTGCGCACCAAGTCCGAGCGCTTTACTAAATAGTTTGTCGCGCGCAAGTTGGCTCTCGTCAAGCTGGAGACAACTGGCAAATTAAAGATTGTAGAGCCGTCGCCACTATTCTCTCCTTCAACCATAACAACACTTAGCCCATCTCGTGTTTGGCCAAGATATTTAACAGTTACCAGTTCGTCTCCGTTTGTTATTTCGCTCAAAATAGCGTCCTCTGAGTTTACATAGTTTATGCTAAAGTAAACAATTGGGCTTACCATACCCTGTGCATTCGCGACATTTGGGTTGTAGCGCATACTCAGCATATACCAATCAATTTTATTGTGGTCCATCGCCACACCGGTGCTTTCCATACCGTATGTAGCTTCTACTTCGTAAGATAGTTCGCCTGCACTATTTACCGGCAAGTTAATTTGGATGCCGTTAGGCGCTCTGAGTACAAAGTTGTTGCCAACTTTTAACATAGCGACTGGCGCATCCGCTTGCTGTCTTCCGTTATAAAGGTGCTTCTCAACATCCTCGCACTTGTCACACTCTTCCGTCTTGACTTGTTCGCGCACCTTCTCCTTGCCCCACATTTGCCACGTGCTTACTACGATCAACAGTGTGCCCGCTATCGCCAACAACACCGCCGGCCAAATTGGCGCACATGGTTTGCACGGCGGGCATGCCGCCTTTACCGGCCTCGCCTCTTTTTGCTTGCTCGCGGTTTTTGCACTCATTTTTTGCCCCCAATTATTTTCTCTATTATATCACGCTTATGATATAATCTAGATATGGAAATGGAGCTTTTAACACTTTGGGTTCTCACCGCGTTTGTCGTGGGGGCGATTCTGGGCAGTTTTATTTGTTGCCAAGTTCGCCGTATCATCGTGCGCGAAAAACTGCACGGCTTTAAAAAAATCAAACAACAACCGTCGCATTGCGAACATTGCAACAAGCGGCTTCACTGGTGGGAAATGATCCCGGTCCTCTCGTGGCTTTTCCTCCGCGGCAAGTGCCGTTCTTGCCATGCCACCATCGGCCTCGCCGAGCTCTTTGCCGAGCTTGGCCTCGGGCTAGTTTTTGCTGTCGCGACCTACCAGCTTTCGCTTATTAGCCCCGCTCCCGGCTCCGACCTTGGGTCGCTGCCTCATCTTATCGCTTTTCTGCTTTTTCTAATTCTCTCTTGCGGCTTGTTTACCGTTTTTGTCTTTGACTTCCTAGCCGGCGAAATGCCACTCCGTGTCCTAGTGTTCTGTATCGTCGTCGCCACCGTCTTTATCAGCTCGGAATGGCTCTTTGCCGCCGCTAACCACTCCTTCATGCTCGGCGCGCCGATCCTCATGTTGGCCAGCGCTGCCGTCCTCTCCGGTTTTTATTTCTTCCTCTCTATCGCACCGACAAAACCCGGCAAGCAGCGCGGTGCGCCAACCCAGCTTGTCGGCGACGGCGACTGGTTGGTTGCGCTGCCGCTCGCCATCGTCTTGGCCCACCCGCTCCTCGCCATCGCTAACCTCTTTCTCGCCAACATCATCGGCGCCCTTATCGCCACCCCGTTCATGATTACCAAAAAATGGAAGCCAACCACCCGTATCCCGTTCGCCCCACTCCTTATCGCCGCGTTCTTTATCGTTTTCTTCTGCCGCACTTTGATTTCCGAAATGTTTATGGTAATATAATAGCATGAAGAGGGTGCGCGGTTTCACTATCATAGAGGTGCTATTATTCTTGGGGGTAACAGGCCTGCTACTTACTGGTATGCTTATCGGCACCGGCGCCAATCTCTCCCGCGAGCGCTATAACGACGGCGTCCGCACCGTAGAGGAGTTCCTAGCCCAGCAATTTATGCTGGTCCAAAACCCTGAACGCATGAGTGATGGCAGCAACGACTACGCTTGCGTCGCCCGCACCAACGGCGGCGGCAATCTCGCCATGGACGCCATCAACAGCTCCGATCTTAACAGCATCAGCCACATCACCACCACCAACGATCCCGCCATCCTCGGCCCACTCGGTATCACCGGCGAATTCCGCGGCCGCTCCAACTGTCTCATTTATGGCCGGTTTATTGAGTTTTACGTAGAAAATGGCGACCAGCGCATTCGCGCTTCCACCGTGGTCGGCCGCGACCTTGAGGCCTTCGCCATCGCCAACAACGACATTGACTACCGCGCCGATCTGCTCGACTGGACCGACGAGCAACTTATCAACGCGACCAAAATCGGCCGCGCTGACGACAGTATAATCTTTACCCCCGACTGGGGTGTCACCGCCGCCGGCTACACCAGAAGCGGCACCACCGGTATTATCCAAAACCCGGCCGAGGGCAGTATCTTGGTCATGCGCATGCCTATCTCCGGCTCGGTGAGGACTTACATCTCTACCACCGGCGACGCGCGCAATGTCCACACTCTTAACTCTTTCGCTATCCCTGGCAACTCCACGGATAACCGCTATTTCTGCATGATACCGGACGGCAGCGGCATTTGGACGCCGACCCGCAGCATTATCCGTGTTCAGCAAAATGTCGGCAACATTTCGGCAGTCTCTGTCTTGCCAACCGACACGGCAGCGGACGATGAGGAAGAGCCTATCCAATGCCGTCAATAGCGCACAAACAATTCAAGGGCGAGACCATCGTTGAGGTCATGTTCGCGGTCGCCATTTTTGGTGCCGTCGCCATGGTTGCCATCCAAATGATGAACCGCGGTTCAGTTGTCGCCCAGGCGGCGGTTGAGGCGCAGCAGGCCCGCAACGAAATGGACGCTCAAGCCAGCGCGATTAAGTTTATCCACGACGGCTTCTTGGCCGAGCGCGAACACCATAACAGCGCGAATACTGACCCGCCTTCCCGCCAGTTTGAGGAGCTTTGGAATCTTATCACTAGTTCGGCTCGCACCGCCGCTCCACCCTACCACGACAACGACACCTGCACCGATGTCATGTCTAACGACGAGCCCTTCTATGGCAATCAAGCTTTCATAATCAACACTCGCGCTCTCCGTCCGCGTGGCGCGCCGGGCTATGATGCCAGCAACATCGTAAGGCGTCCGTCCGACACGTCATTCATCGTCGCGCCAATTTACCCGCGGCTGGTCTTTACTGGCGATGACGTCACCCTCACTGAGACAGCGATTTTTGATGATGTTTCCAGCGTTGAAGGGCTCCAAGTCTTCGCCATAGAGAGCAACAAACGCATCAACGGCCAGCCCGAGTATTACGACTTTCACATCCGCGCCTGCTGGCGTCCCGCCGGGCAGTTGCGCGACAGCAAGTTGTCTACCATTACGCGAGCGTTAAACCCAAAGGCGATTGAATGATCAAGAGAAGAGCTAATTATTCTTTACCGAATCAGGCAGCCTGTAAAAACCCGAAGGGTTTTACTATGATTGAGCTGATGTTTGCCATGACTTTTGTCGCGATTCTGATTATCGCCATCGCCGTTTTGGTCATGAACATCCAGAGTATCTATCGCCGCGGCCTCGCCGTGCGCGAGGTCAACGCCACCAGCCGCTCGCTTGTGGACGATATTACTCGCGCCATCGCCGGCGCCCCAGCCGTTGGGGCCGGCTCTCACTCAGTTGAGTTTATAAGCGGCTCCCGGATTGAGGGCGGTGTCTTTTGCACCGGTTTTTACTCATACGTCTGGAAACAGGCTGAGTTCCTCCGCGGCGGCAATATCCGCGTCAACGGTTCTAACGATTACCGTCTCATCAAAGCTCGCGATGTCGGCCGCTCGCTCTGCCGTCGGCTAAACCTAGAAGGCTTCGGCGGCCTCGATTGCGACGACGAGGCAAGCCCGATAAGCTGCACTGTTACCGGTTCCTCTGACCTCATGGCGTCCGAAACAACCGAGCTCATCTCTAGCGGTGGTCTGGAGATCGCCCTCTTCTCATTTAATATCTTCCAGCCCGCCCAGTCCGGTATTACCGGCCAGGTCTTTTACGCCGGCTCGTTTATCTTGGGCACCCCTCGCGGCGCCGACGTCACGGGCGGTATCGTCAGCTCCGAGGCTTGCCAACCGCCTAACAAAGCCGAAGCCTTTGACTTCCAGTATTGTTCTATCAATAAATTTAATTTTGCGGCATCCTCGCTTGGTGCCATTGGGGATAGGTGATATAATATGCTTATGAAATTACGAAGTAACAAAAAGGGTGCGGTTTCTCTCTATATTGTCTTATTCGCGACACTTCTAGTTACCGTCATCGCGCTTGGGTTTACCCGTATTATGCTTAACGAACGCCGCCAAGTTTCCGACACCGACCTCTCGCAAACCGCTTACGACAGCGCCATGGCCGGCATTGAGGACGCCAAGCTGGCGGTTCTCCGCTACAACGAGTGCCTGAGCAACCCGGGCCAGCAATATCCAACAAGCGGCAGCACCACCCGCACCTGCGACGATATCATCTCCGTCATGCGCAACGGCCAACCACTCGCCGGCGACATCAACATCTGCGACGGCGTCCCTTATATCTTAGGCCGCCAATTCAGTGGTGAGACGCCTATCCAAGAGGGTGGCGCCGGCAACAACACCTTTGACCAAACCGACCAAGCCTACACTTGCGTCCGCGTCAGCGACGCTACAACTGACTTTTTAAGCACCTTTGACGCGCATACTCGCTCACGCTTAATCCCGCTCCGCACCGACGGCCAGGAATTCAACCAAATCGTTATTTCCTGGAGCCGTCCGCGTAACGGCGTTAGCGCTTCCTCTTTAGGCAGCCCGCCTCCCAACGTCAACCCGCCCATCTCATTCCCTGCCGATTGGCCGGCCAATACTCCACCGGTTTTGTCCGCCAGCATCATCCAATCCGGCACGACCTTTCAGCTTAGCCATTTTGAGACCGCAAACGGGTCAACTAATACTAACCGCGCCAGCATGATCTTGG
>WRKS01000040.1 GCA_009778015.1 Candidatus Saccharimonadota bacterium | reverse complement strand
GAGCGAGGAGTCAATCCAACCCGTCATATAGGCGCGGTGCTTTGTGTGTTTGTAGGTAAACCCGCTCTCCCGGTTGCCAATTTACCAAAAATAGTGTAAAATATCAGCATGAAAACACGAACTAGGTTTGCACCCAGCCCGACTGGCTATGTCCACATCGGCAACATCCGGTCCGCTCTCTTCCCTTATTTGCTGGCCAAGCAAAACAAGGGCACATTCATTCTCCGAATTGAAGATACCGACCAAAACCGCTTCGTCGCCGATGCTGAAGCAATCATCCTAGACACGCTTCGTTGGTTGGGTCTCCAGTGGGACGAAGGCGTAGAAGTCGGCGGGCCGTTTGGGCCCTATCGCCAAACCGAACGCCGCGACCACTATATCAAATGGGCCGAAAAACTGATCAAAAAAGGCCTCGCCTACGCCGACCCCTACACGCCCGAAGAAGTCCAAAAGTTCCGCCAAGCAGCCGAAAAAGCCAAAAAACCGTTCTTGTATCGCAACCACCGCCCCGAGAATCCACCCAAATGGGAGCTTGGCATGCCGCTCCGCTTTAAGCAGACCAAAATTGAGCGCAAATACTGGCACGACGAAATCATGGGCGACCTTGAGGCCGGCGCCGAGACGCTGGACGATTTTATCTTGATCAAGGCCGATGGCCTGCCCACCTACAACTTTGCCCACATCGTGGACGACGCCGAGATGGAATGCACCCATGTGACCCGCGGCATTGAGTATATCAGCTCTATGGCCAACTATCTCGCGCTTTACGAGGCGCTCGGCCTCAAGCCGCCGATTTTTGTCCATATGCCGCACGTCATGGCGCCATCCGGCAACAAAAAGCTCGGCAAGCGCGATGGCGCCAAGTCCGTCCAAGAATACCGCGCCGAGGGCTATTTGCCAGAGGCGATGCTTAACTTCCTGGTCATGCTTGGCTGGAACGACGGCACCACCACCGATATTTTTAGCCTGGACGACATGGTCAAACAGTTTGATTTAACTCGTGTTCAGCGCGCCGGCGCCCGCTTTGACGAAAAGCGCCTGCTCTGGCTCAACGGCCAATGGATTCGCCGCACCGATATCGCCAAGCTATTTAATTACGCCAAAGACTTTTGGGGCGAAAACGGCCAAAAAGCGACCGACGAACGCAAGCTAGAGGTCCTCGCCGGCGTCCAAGAACGCCTCAAAACCCTCGGCGACCTGCCAACTTTGACCGAATATTTCTTTACCACACCCAAAATTGACCTATCCATGATTACCGACAACAAGTTCCTCTCCCGGTTTTCTAAGGACGAGCTGATTACCATGCTAGAGGTCGCGACCCTCAAACTCAAAACCACCGAGTGGCAGACCGATAGCCTGCAAGAAGCGCTTAACCAGCTTCTGACCGAAACCGCCCGCAAACCGGCCGAGCTTTTTTCGCTGCTCCGTATCGCGGTCTCTTACGCGCCGTTTAGCCCCGAGCTCCCACGCACTTTTGCCGTCCTTGGCCAGGCTGAATCGCTTGCCCGGCTTCAAGCTACCATGGACGCCCTCCATGCCTGAAAGCCAAAATCCTTTGCCGCGCGACCCCAAGCGATTCGCCGTCATCACGCTCTTTCCCGAGATGTTTGAAAAAGTTCTTGGCCAAAGCATGATGTGGAAGGCAACCGAAATCGCCGCCGCCGAGTTTCATATTATTGACTTGCGTGAGTTTGGCCTCGGCCCGCGCAAACAAGTTGACGACACCGTTTACGGCGGTGGCGACGGCATGTTGCTTAAAATTGAACCGCTCTATGCCGCGGTGGAGCATGCCAAAACTCTAGTTGGCAAAGATAGTAAAGTCATCTTAACTTCACCCAGGGGAAAAACGTGGACACAAGCAATGGCGCGGGAGTTCGCAAGCGAAGCGAGCAATTCGGTGTCAGCCGTAATATTCATCTGCGGCCACTACGAGGGCTTTGACGAGCGCATTATGACGCTCGTGGACGCCCAAATCAGTATCGGCGATTATATCTTGACCGGCGGCGAATTACCGGCCATGGTCATGATTGACAGTATCGTCCGCTTGCTCCCCGGCGTCCTCGGCGGCGAACAATCTGCCGCGATTGAGAGCTTTTCAGACGGCGACAATCTTGAATATCCGCAATACACCCGCCCCGAGACCTTCATTACCCCAGACGGCACCGCCCTCAAAGTCCCTGAGATCCTGCTTTCTGGCCATCACGCCGCCATCGCCAAATGGCGCACCGAGAATACTACCACTCGCGGCACCGCAATCGCCAACGACGCCACAGCCACTCGCGGCACCACCACTCGCACCGCCGACTGACCTAGGCCGCTTCTTCCGCCGCGTCGGCGTAGTCCCAATAGGAAGCCATCGCGTCATCTGCCAACTGCCGGAAACCTTGCGGGTTGCGCCGCATCCGTTCTAGCATTTCGCTCGCGTCCAAGCGCCTGCCGGCGCCCTCAAATAACATCACGCAAACCGGCATCGGCAACCGCCGCGCGCCGTTCGTTATCCGAAACCCCGCCGAGATTCTCACGCCTTCTACCTCGCCCAACTCCGAATAGCCCTGTTTTAACTCGCCGTTTTCATCCACCCGGCCGATTTCGCCGCCCTTTTCCGGGTTTAAGGTAATATCTACCGGCAATCGGTTTACTATCACATCCGCCCCCTCCAGCACATCCTCGGCGATATTGGTTACTCGCGTGGACATGTCGCGTTCGCGCTCCACAAACATGCCGTTTTTCTTTTCTCGGTAGCCAAAGCCGTCAATCAGCAGCGCGGTCGCTCCCTTCTCAAACACCTTGCCGGCGGCGTTGGCCTGATACCCCTGCTTGTCATGTCTTTTGACTACGCCGTAAAATTCCGGTTCCGCCCGCTGGATGGCCCGTCGTTCCGAGTCGGTGAGCGGCCGGCCGTAGCGCTCCTCGGCCCCCGAAACGGCGTCCAAGGTTGCCTGTCGCTGTTCGGCCGACAAGATATAATCTCGCACCTCCTCGGCTCGCTTGCGCGCCGCCCGTCCGCGTTCTTGGCTGCGCGATAGGCCAGCCTCAGCTCCCCCCCCCGTCTCCGGCGGCCGCTTCTCTCCGGTTCTTTCCATCACAACCTCCTTATTTGCCCTCATTTTATCACAATAAAAGGCCCCGCGCCAGTTGCGCGGGGTAGCTTTGTCATAGTGTTAGAAGTTGTAGTAACAGCTCATAAGAGCTGATGTCGGGTCCCGCCAGGTCCAAAAACTTTTTTATCTTTGAGCCTGGACGGAAGGCTCTGGTTCCGCCGTCATCTTCCATGACCAGTACAACCAAGAACCGCCAATACTCTAGTTTGTCGTATGTAATCAAGTCGGCCATTGGCCTAATGATTTCGGCAAACTCTTCTGATTTATTGGCTTGGTGGAGCACCGGGTTTTTTGTCCCGTTGCAGTTGTAGATTAGTTGTTCCACTTCTTTCATTGTGGTCTCGTCCAGTTCGCCACCATCGGTGGTTACAATGAGGTATAGTGGTTCGGGTGGTTCCTGCTGAGGTATAGCCGGTTTTTGCGGCATCGTGTGCGGCATAATGACACCTCCTTAAGGTAATCACTTATTTTCGTGGTTGTCTCGCCGACCTCTCGGTTCGGTTCAGCTCGGCCGGCCTTTTGGGCTGGCCTCTATCTCCTCTCCTTACTTCTAAACTTAAAGTGCTTCAACCCCTCAGCCGCTGCATACGCAACTAGGGGTTACTCTCACCCATTATATCACACTTATGCTAACAAGTCAAGTCTGATACCAGATTTACCGTCTTTTGCCCTCAGCCCCCAGGTCCCCCCACCCCAGACCCCCAAGATTATGTCTGGCAGGTTGCAACAGATGTGCTATAATAATACTATTGAAAAATATAACCCGGGAGCGGTAGAGAGCAAGTGGCAGCAATATTGGGAGCAAAACCCCTACCTCGCGGAGGATTTTGCTCGCGGAGCGGCCAACGGAGCCAAAGGCGGAGTGCCTAAAAAACCCAAATTCGTCATGCTCACCGAGTTCCCCTACCCTAGCGGCGACGGCCTCCACCTCGGCCACACCCGCGAATACACCTACGGCGACATCATCGCCCGCTACAAACGCCTGCAAGGCTTTAACGTCATGTATCCGATGGGCTTTGACGCCTTTGGCCTGCCGACCGAAAACTACGCCATCAAAAACAAGATCGCACCCCAAGTGGCGACCAAGCAAAACGTCGCCAATTTCACCAAGCAATTCAAGAGCCTCGGCTACTCCTTTGACTGGTCGCGCGAGGTTTTGACCACCGACCCCAATTACTACAAGTGGACCCAATGGCTCTTTTTGCAATTTTTCAAACACGATATGGCCTACCAAGAAGAATCCGCCATCAACTGGTGCCCGCGCTGCAAAACCGGCCTCGCCAACGAGGAGGTCCAAGCCAACGGCCGCCACGAACGCTGCGACACCCTAGTAGAAAAAAAGCAGCTCAAGCAATGGATGCTCAAAATCACCAAATACGCCGACCGCTTAATTGAGGGCCTTGAAACCGTAGATTACCCGTCCCGCATCGCCGACCAACAGGTCAACTGGATTGGCCGCTCCGACGGCGCCGAGCTCAACTTTGCTCTGCAGCGAGGGGTGGTGGCCAGTGGGGAGGACCCGGGCGACAGGACCCCGAGCTGCATTAAAATCTTTACCACCCGTCCCGACACCCTGCCCGGCGCCACCTTCCTCGTGCTCGCGCCCGAGCATCCGCTGGTGGACCAAATCACCACCCCTGACGCCCTCCAAGAGGTCAATTCTTACAAAAAAATGGTCCTCGGCAAGACCGAAATCGCCCGCGCCGAAGAAAAAGAAAAAACCGGTGTCTTTACCGGTGCCTACGCCATCCACCCCTTGACCAAAGAAAACATCCCAATTTGGATCGCCGACTACGTGCTCGCCACTTACGGCGAGGGCGCAATTATGGCTGTCCCCGCCCACGACGAGCGCGACCGCGAATTCGCCGAGAAATATTCCTTGCCCATCATCAGCGACTTTACGCTACCGACTGTCGCCGCCGCCATCAAACAAGCCGAAAAGGCCAAATATGGCCAAAAAAAGACCAGCTTCAAGCTCCGCGACTGGATCTTCAGCCGCCAGCGTTACTGGGGCGAACCAATCCCAATCATCCACTGCGACGCCTGCGGCGCCGTCCCCGTGCCCGACCAAGACTTACCGGTAGAACTGCCCAAAGTGGACAGCTACGAACCCACCGACACCGGCGAAAGCCCGCTGGCCCTCATCACCGACTGGGTCAACGTCAAATGCCCGGTCTGCGGCAAGGACGCCAAGCGCGAGACCGACACCATGCCCAACTGGGCCGGCTCCAGCTGGTATTACCTCCGCTACTTAGACCCGCACAACAACCAAGCCTTCGCCGCCCCTGATAAACTCGCCTACTGGAGCCAATCCCAAAACGCCGGCGCCATTGACCTCTACCTCGGCGGCATGGAACACCCCCCCCTCCACCTGCTTTGCCCCCGCTTCTGGCACCAATTTTTCTATGACCAAGGCCTCGCCCCTCCCCCCGAGCCCTACGCCGCCCGCCGCGGCCAAGGCATCATCCTCGCCGCCGACGGTCGCAAAATGTCCAAATCTCTCGGCAATGTCGTCAACCCCTCTA
>WRKS01000039.1 GCA_009778015.1 Candidatus Saccharimonadota bacterium | reverse complement strand
AACGGCTATTTCGGCAATCCGGCACTCCTGCCGCAGACACCTGGAGAGCCCATCTGCTCTACGTTGCCGCCAACTTGGCTAACTGGAGCGGTTAATTGCGGCCTCATACAACCTATCAGCGGCTACCACACCATCGCCGAATCGCGTTATGACATTGAAACCGTCATTGACACGATAATTCGCTACAAGTGCACTCGCTGGTTCGCGGCACAAAGCCAAATCTTGAACATCATAAAGAGACCTGATTTGGTTAAACGCCTCATCCAAGAAAGTGACTTGGCCCTCATCTACAACGGCGGCGAGCCCATGTATATGAGCCGTGTCGCACTCTACAGCAACGCGTTAAGCGATGCGGAGACACAACGCCAAATCGGCCTGTTCACAGCCTACGGCATGACCGAAATCGCCAGCATTGTCGGTGTCCCCGTCTTTGATGCCCCGCCTGACCCTGCCTACCCTAACCTGCTCTGGTATAGCCCTATGTCGCACATTGTAGTCCGCGCTACCGACCCGCTAACCGGTCAAGAGATGCCTCTCGGTAGTGTCGGCATGATGCAGATTGAGAAGAACCCCTGCTCTTTCACGGACTATGCCGGCGACCCCGAGCTCACCAAGAATGCCTGGTCGGATGATGGCCGCTGGTTCAACACTGGCGACGCAACCATCATACGCCAACTCAAAGATGCAGACGGCAATGAGCATACCCTTTTCGCGGCGTGCGGCAGATATGACTTTAGCTTTACCGACCCCAACGGCAACAAGCATTGGTCATTTGAGGCCGAGTCTGTCATCCAAAGCTGCCCTAATGTGCTTGATGTAGTCGTAGTAACCGACCGAGACAACCCTCACGGCGCGGCTGCTCATGTCGTCATTAGCGGCGGGTCTGACACCGAAAGCGTCAAAGCGGCAGTTTCCGCTGCTCTCGCGGGTCTCTCTTATAAGGTCCGCACTGAGTTTTACGACGACTTGCTACCGGTTAAGAACCGCGCGAAACGCGACATCCGGTTTCTTCAGCAACAGTGTTAGCACCAGCCTGCGAGATGTAACTTTTCTCCTTTCAACAAGCCCCTCACTCCTAAACTATGGACGCAGGGGCTTGTAAATTGCTTGTGCAATGATATATAATATAATTAAACGGAGGGAGATTCATGCAGTTGATAAACATTCTGATGTACCTAGTTGCCGTAATGGCCATGGTCACAGGCGTCGTAGTAATGTTGGGCGTTGATAAGAAAGAGCGGGTACGCTCGTTATGGTTCCTCCTAGCCAGTGTCAGTATTTCTCTATGGTGTGTCTTTATGGCGCTATTCTATGCGGCAACCCCCGGGCAAGAGGCGCACGCCGACTTTACTATTCACGCCACTTACACTGCTGCCCTCGCCATGGCGATTGGCGTTTTCGGCTATAACTGTTGGGTCAGCAAGGCTGGAAAAATCGCCTCTTTAGTCGTCCTCGCCGTCGGCACTGCGCTGATATTTAAGTTCAATATGGAGCCAGAACTCCTCTACTCTAGCTTCACCCTCAGTCATAACCAAACCAACAGCATTGCCAACGCCGATACTTGGTTCGTTTATGTCTATTTTGGGTTTTCTGGTGTAGTGCTTACCTTGTATCTAATCGCACTGGCCTTACAAATCAAAAAAGCAGAAACCAAAAACATCAAAGCCGGCCTAACCGTCGCGTTCGTCGGCTGGCTCTCAAGCGGCATCGCTGCGGCGATTTTCGCTCTAGCACTCCCTATGGCCGGTAACTATAACCTCGCCTGGGTCGGCCCCCTCTCCACAGGTCTTGTGATGCTCCTCGTTTACTTCTCGCTCCTCCGCTACCGCTTGCTGGTCTTGCGCTCTGCTTTCCTTTCCATCATCTCGTTCGCCATGGTCTTTATCTTGGCTACCATGGCCTATATGGTGCTCTTCTTTATCGTCTTTACCTCGCTCTTTAAGATTCCAAACCCGGCCATGAGCGTTCTAGCCTTAAACGCCATCATGGTCGCCATCGTCCTCTTGCTCTTGCCGGTCATTAACGAGGTTAATGCCGCCGTCAAATCCATGATTTTTGTCCGCAGCGTGGACATGGTTTACATCATCAAAAAAATCAATCGCCTCGCTGGTCAAAAAGTTGATCTCAAAAACTTGGCCGAGTTTCTCGCCGACCGCATGCACTTTGAATACGTCGGCTTCTTGCTAGAGGGCCGTCTCTGGGGCTCCAAAAAGATTGACCTTGCCGACAACGAACTATTCCAAATCTCCAAAATGAAACATTCCAGCAACTACATCTGGCTCTATGTTGACGACGAGCTCAAGCCGGTCTTTGAGCGCAGCAGCCTTGCGGCGGTAGCACAAATGCGTAACGCTCGCGGCCAAGTCTTCGGTCATATCCTCATCGGCAAGCCGCTTGGCGAAATCAAGTTTGAGCAGCGCGACCTCACCCAAGTAGAGAGCATCATTAACCTAGTTGCGGCAGTCGTCAACAGTGGCGAACGCCGAGTTTGCGTCAATGTCAATGGCCAAAAAGTTTGCGGCGTGCCCGAGAGCGAAGCTAAAAAGATCACGGGGAGCTAATCAGTGAGCGCGGCTGCTGCGGCAAAAATACTCAAACAAACCCGTATGACGCTTCTCTTGTCCTTAAATGCGGTGGCGATTATCATCGCCGGGGTTCTAATTGCGCGCGCCGTTGGTTTTAACGCCGAGTTTCGCGTCGTCAACGAGCATGACGACACTATCAGCGAGGATGGTTTTACCCTGCCGGACCTCCTAGACCCAGAAAACGACGAATACGGCGGACAAGCAGGCTTCAGCGGCGGTGGTGGCGGAGCGCCCAACGGCAGCAGCAGCGACAGCGGTAATTCCAGCACCGATGTCGCCGGCGACGAAACCAGCGAGGGCAATGTGCCGCGCGGCCAACTTTGGGCCGTGGACGAAATCACCATCTTTATGACCGCCGACATTGACATCTGCGTTGATCGCTCGCTCGCCGGGCTCGGCAGCATGTATTGGCAAACCAGCAACTCCGATGTGATTGAAGGCTTCTTTAGTAGCGCCCGCACCCGGCTCGGCTACTCCACCGAGCGTTGCCGCTTCCCTAAAATCAAAGGCCCCGGCACCACAGTCATCACCGCCGGCACTCACGACGGCTCGCGCCGTGACACCTTGACCGTCAGTGTCGTCATGCCGCCAATTGACGAATGGCGCCGCGAAGTCTTGCGCCTGGTTAACGTTGAACGCGCCAAAGTCGGGCTCAAAGCCCTCTCTTGGGGCGAAACCTGCGCCAGCGCCTCTATGGTCCGCGCGCGTGAGATTGTCCACTCTTATAGCCATACCCGCCCCAACGGCACGCCATGGCAAACCGCCTGCCCAATCCCTAGCAACACCGGCGGCGCCGCGGGCGAAAACCTCGCCGCCGGCAACACCGCGGTCAGCCCGCGCACGGTGGTCGCATCTTGGATGAACTCGCCGTCTCACCGCGCCAATATCCTTGACGCCCGCTTTACCCGCCTCGCGGTCGGCTTCCACTTTGACATCAATACCCAATACCGCACCTACTGGTCCCAATTCTTCTCCACCTATTAGCCCGCCGCTACGCAATACTCAAACACTATCATGCGCGAAATGGGCTACTTCTTTTTAATCTCTACCTTCATCCACCGCACCACAAAGTAAATAATCAACGCCAAAACAATAAAGTTAATTAAGTCGTTCAAGAACGCGCCATATTGCAAGAGCACTACTTCGCCATTTTCGGTCGCGACTTTCCATGCCAACCCACGCAAACCATCATCCGACCCCAGAACCAAACCTAGCGGCGGGACCACCATATTATTTATAAACGAATTGGCCAGCGCCGCGGTCGCGGTACCCAGCACCAAACCAATCGCCAGGCCAATCACCCCCTGCTCGCTCATAAACTCAAAAAATCCGTTTCGGCGAACCTTCCTGCACACTTCTACTACTTGTTCTTTCATAAAATGATTATATCACATTCTACTCATTCGGCGCCGGCGCCATCAAACGAACAGTAGTCCACGCCAAACTAGTTGATGTAATGCCGCGCAATAACGATTAACCTCACCCCCCACATACATTTAGTAGCCTAATAGTATGGTGCGGTGGCCACCCCAGTTACCAGTACCACCAGTCTGGCGATGGAATGCAAACACACCGTTAGCCGAGCCGTTTTGCGCCCAGTTGCCCATCATACTCCAAGGACTAGCTGATTGCACCGAGTCAGACTGGTCTCCGTTCCAACTACACTCTCTTCCAGTACCGCAAGATAGGGTTTCTGCTGTGTTATCACCGGAGAACTGTGGCTTATTTGCTAGTCCACCTATCCATATAGCATCTATAGCATCCACGCCGAGTTGACCAACTCGGCGTGAGTAACGAGAACTCAATAAATAGAGGTGGATTAGTTAATAACTCTTTATTCTTTGGTGCGGCGTTAGCAGAAATAACCAGCACTGCGCTTGCCGATATTCGCAGTAGCTGGAATGGCGATAGCGGCTATTCAGTTACGGGTTCTAACCAATGGCCGGCTCGCGGTGGCCAATCTTTGAGTGGTAGCGATGCGGGCACTTTTGCCGCTTGGTTCGGTACCGGCAACTCGGATAATCGTCGCTCCCACCGCACCATACTATTAGGCTACTAAATGTATGTGGGGGGTGTGTTAGTTATTGAAACAGCTCGTTTATGCGTGCTTTTATTCTCGCTGCCTTGTCAGCCCTGCCCATACTCTCGTACTCTTTCAACTCTTGCTCTAAGCTAAGAACCGGTAATCGCATACCGTTATAATCAAAAACGCCGACTTCGCTCCAAACATTTATATCTGACCATTCTCCGCTCTTAAGTTTGTACTGAAAATTAGCCATAATATCAACATCTACGTCATTAATCCGGTACTTGCCGTATATTGATCGATAGTTCTCGGTCGACGAGTACGCGGACTTTTTCGTGCGATAGGCTGCCAACAGCTCGTCTAATCCTCTCGCGCCGTGCTCATCAGTTACTATATCTATGTCGTTCACATCTACATCTACGCCCTGCAATCTTAACGATGTACTACCGCTCAAAATCCATCGAATATTCCGTTCGCCGATCCTGTCTGCGATAACTTTGACCACACCTAAGTTCCTAATTAGATTATCATTCATATTTAAATTATACCACCCTACACCCCCCACATACATTTAGTAGCCTAATAGTATGGTGCGGTGGCCAGAAACATTCCGATCTTCGCCAGAATATCGGCCGGTTGCTAATACGCCTGCCCGAACTCCGTGTACTGAGGTGCCGCTACGGATTTGCCATACAGTAACCGGAAAAACTGTCTGGGTGCTGTCACTATTCCAGCCACTAGCGTCCCCAGCAAGTAAAGTGCTTGCTATCTCTGCGGTTGCTGAACCAAAGAACATGGGGTTATTCGCTAGAGAGCCTTGTATCATTGCGTATTGGTTATCGTCCACGCCGAGTTGACCAACTCGGCGTAAGCGACTTCAGGGCTGTCCTGCTAGGCAGCCTAGCCGATAACCCACGCCTCTTTGGTAGCGTACTAGCAGAAGTTACGAGCAGCACCGATATCAACAATGGCAGTTGGAATAACGACTATGTTCGCTCAGTAGAGTCAACTATACCTTGGTAT
>WRKS01000038.1 GCA_009778015.1 Candidatus Saccharimonadota bacterium | reverse complement strand
CCAAGCTCTTCATGTCTAGCGAACGCTCCAGCACCAACAACGCGCTAGGGTCAATTGAACCAACCCGCGTCGCCATCATAATGCCATCCAGTGGCGTTACGCCCATAGAGTTGCCCCAACTCTTACCGTCCTTGACCGCCGTCACGCTAGCCCCCGAGCCCAAGTGGCAAATTACCATCCGCGGTTCTAGCAGTTTTTCGTTTTGCAGTTTGCGGACCGCCGCGCTAACCGAAATCCCATGGTAGCCAAAGCGCTTCACGCCAAACCTATCCGCCACCTCGCGTGCTATCGCATAGTATTCTTGCGTCTCCGGTTGAGTGCGGTGGAACCGACTGTCTGAAATCGCAATCATTCGCGTCTCTCTAAAAATCTTCCTTGTCGCCTCAATCTCCGACAACACTACCGGCACATGGAGCGGCGCAATATCGGCAACTTGCTCCAACTTAGCCATAAACTCATCATCCACCAAGTGATTCTCTGCAAAATAATCGGTCGGCGCCGGCACCCGCACCGCGATAATAAAATCGCTCTCGGTCTGGATACCGCGCTTTGCCGGGTCCTCGTCAATCTCCACGCCCGCGTATTCTTTTAGCAACTCGGGCACCAACTCAATCGCGTCGTTAATCTTGCTCATCTTGACCGCCTCTTTGGTCTTTTCGCCGTTCTTTTCGGTCGTGCAGATAAACTCGCCATCCTCCGGCTCAAAATGGAGCGTCAAAACCTCCACGCCGTCCTCGTAATACGCGTATTTGCGGCTAGAGCTGCCGGGGTTTAGAACTAAGATTGAATTTTGTATCGCCATTTTTGATCCTTCTCACGATCTTCGCCGTGCTTAATTATATACTCGCCGGCTGATTTAAGTTCGCGCAGAAGATCACGCGCCGCAGCCGCCGCCACCTCTCTGTCCACTATACCAAAAGTAATCGCCACTTTCAAGATGTCAATCGCCAAGTCGTAACGGCTAATCCGATTCAGCATTAACATATCCAACGGGCTGGTGGTTGAACCCTTTTCTTCGTAGCCGCGAAGCAGCACTCGGCGCGGGTTGGTGTAGCGCGCAAAAACACTCCAAAGCGTCTCGGCATAGCCATGAAAGGCCGCCACCACCGGCGTCTGTTTGCCAAAGTAATCGTCAAACAGTGCTTGGTTCGCAGGCCGTTCTACCGTGCCAAACGCGCCATGCGAGAGCGCGCCAATCCCCACAAACCGTAGCGGCATTTTCGGAAAATACTCGCGCACCAGCTGCATCGCATACAACATTTCGCGGCTGACAATATCGCCGCAACCGGCGCAAATAATCTCCGGCATCGGGTTGGACGCAAACTCAAAGATACTTAAGCCGCCGTTTTTCAGCTGAAACTCCGCGTGCGAGCTATCAATCCAGCGCGGATTTTCGTTCTTGTCATACGTCACCAAATTTAGCATGTTCCTTTGAGCAAACGCGTCATCCATCGCCGCGATCGCCGCCACATCGTCAATCGGAAAGTAGCAGTTCGCCTTTTTGCTTGGCTTAACCAAGAGCTCCGAGATAAAACCCGGGTTCTGGTGGCTGTAGCCGTTATGGTCTTGTCGCCAACCGACGCTGGTTGACAAAATCGTGATTGCCGGAAAAGTCGCTCTCCTAGCGCGAGCAAGAGCTAATGGCATCACTTCTTCCGAAACTGGCGCATTCTCCGCCGTCGCCCCCATAATAAACTTCATATATTGCGCGGCTTGGCTGGCGATAATCGGGATAAACGCCTCATAACTGGTCAAAAAGCCTTTGCGCCCGGTAATTGAGTAGCCCATCGCCAAAGCAAATAAGGCATTCTCGGACAATAGCTCCACCACGCGGCCATTCGGCGCCAAGTTTTCGTCGGTTGGCAAAATCTCCCGCTGCCAGGCGCGGCGCGTGCTGGCGTAAATCGCGTCCAACTTGTTACTGCTCGTCTCGTCCGGACTAAACAGCCGCACCGATTTGGGGTTTTCCGCCGAATGCGCCTGCATCCACTCGCCAATCCGCTTAGCGCTGCTAAACTTCTCCTGCCCAATCTCATATACCTCGCCAACCCGATTACTCCAGCAACCCATCGTCAAGTCGCAAGCGACAGCGCAGCCAGCATCTGTCGCCGAAGTATGTGGGGTGAATTGTTGCGAGTGTATAAGCGAGCAACAAGAGGGAGAGGTTCCCTCCCCTAGAGCTGAGGCGACAGATGATGGCGGAGCGAGGGCTTGCTCCATACTAGATAATGGCGGAGCTGAGACATTCGCGCTCTGCTCCTTGCGAAACCTCGCCAGCTGCTTGCGCAATTTCTCACACTTCGCCCTCGTAAACTTATATGATTTCAACCATTTTTCCAGGCTCGCCAAATCCGCCGGGTCAGTCTTAGCATGGCTAAACGGCACCTGATGGCTGCGCGCCGTGCCGGCAATTTTTTGGCCGTTCGGTGCGTCCGGCACGCCTTCGCCCTTAGGCGTTTTCATCACAATAAACGGCATTCTCAAGACCGCACCGCCCCCATTGTATCTCTCATTATACCATATCTTAACGCATTTGTCAAGTGCAACCCGCCATTCTTCCACATTATCGCCATCCACAAACAGCGGCTGGTAGCCAAAACCAGAAATCAAATCCGACAATTCTTTGTCCGAAATCCTCGCATAGACCGTCGGCCCGGAAATCTTGTAACCGTTAAGGTGTAAAATCGGCAACACAATGCCGTTGTCGCGCATATTCAGCAGTTTGTTCAAGTTCATGGAAGCCAAAATAGAGCCTGTCTCCATCTCGCCGTCGCCAATCAGCACGGCGCACAAGCGCTCCGGCGCATCCAACGCCGCACCATACGCCACACCCAGCGAATAACCCAGCTCGCCGCCCTCCAAAATCGTCCGCGGCGTCAACGGGTTGGTGTGCGACGGATAACCATGCGGCCAACTAAATTGCTTGCACAAAGTCTCCAGCGATATCGGGTGCTTGCTATATGCGTCCAGCGTGCCGTCCAGCCAGAGGTCCGCCTGCACCGCCGCATATCCATGACCCACGCCGACCACATACCTAAAATCTTTAATCCCTAGCCGTTCGGCAAACACACCCTCAAAATCACGCAAATTCGCCCGCGCCGCGCTAATGCCATGACAGGTCCCCCAGTGGCCCAGCAACCGCGGTTTTATATCTTTTGTCTCCAGCGGCCGGCTCAAATCAAAATTATCCTGCAAATAAACTTGCGCCACACTCAGATAATCCGAAACATCAATCTCTAGCTGAACATCTCCCACCGCTCTCATACGATTATTATATCGTATCATACTGCTAGTGGCAAGACTTTATACTATGTATCATAATGCTATCAGCAAGACCTTATGCTATAATACCCATGGGAGCGCGGGCTCCCACACTGCGCGGCAAGCTCGGCCGTTATATGGCGAGCGCCGGCAGACGCTTTTTACAGGGCAGATGTATGCCGACTGGGTTAAGGCACCTAAAATAGTCGGTTCTGGTGTTTGGCGGCCGCGGTTCTCCCGGCCCGAGAAGCACCCGCTCGCGCGCCTACGGGCTCGCGCGCCAATGATTACATCTTGAATCTCCGGGTTCGGCGCCGTTTCGGCCGGCAACGTCAATACGACAGGCAATCTCGCCAATCAGTCCACGAACGCGAACTGGTGGTCGTCTTCGCTCAACAGCGCGACTAATGGCAGAAACACGAACGTCAACAGCACCGGCGTCAACCCGGGCACGAACAACAACAATAAGGCCAACGGCTTAACTGTCCGCTGTGTTGCAGAGTAGCCTTATTTTGTTGTTCCCCCCAGACCTGTAAACCTTAGGGCCCGCTCCCACAACTTTCACAATGTCAACGATCTCCCGCTGCCTAGTTATAAATTATTCCTGCGAGCCGCCCTCTCCGGCATCAGGCCGACTTGAAGCTTTCTATAATCTCCTCATCGCGAAACAGAATAGATTGGTCGCAGGTGGCAATCAACCCTTGGTTGGGTTGCGTGGCAAAACCAACATATACGACACGGCACTTGCGCGCTTGCATCTCGCGCACCACCGGCACCATATCCGAGTCAGAACTCGCCAAAAACGCCACTTTTACCTTGCCGTCGCACACATCCGTCAACATGTCAATCGCCAAACGCACATCCACACCCTTTTCTTTAAAAATCGCCTCTTCTGAGTGGTTGCGATTAGCCGCGATATAACTTTGCAACCGGACATGCCCGCTCAAGATAAAATCTACTACGTCATTTGTTAAGTAACGCTTCAGCCGGCGTTGCGACTCAATCAGCAATTCGGACTTCTTGAGTAAAGAACGCGAGTTGTGATGCTTGTGTAATTTCGCGGCATAAAATTGGACTTTTTCAATTTTTCCCTCTTGGTCTAAAATGTTGCGCAAGTGGCTCATCTTAAGGTGGGTGATATCTGGCTTGCCTTTTATTAGTTTCGCGGCCTTTAAGATGTCCTTGGCTTTAAACAAAAAGTTCTCGCCGTCAATATATAATTTATTCATAAATGCATTATAACACAATCCTCGCCGAGCATTGCTGCGAGGGCGAGGTGTTTATACACCTATTTTACACAAAGCCCATATACAAGTCAAGAGCTTTGCAAAAAGAATTTTTTGGCTTATAACATAAATCCTCGCCGAGCATTGCTGCGAGGGCGAGGTGTTTATACCTCCATTATATCACACTATAGCACAAATGTCAACCCCCCAGACCTGCAGATTACGGCTCGCGGCCTTTCATGACACGCCGCACTGTCTTTGGGTCGCGCCGGGAGTGCATAATACCATACAGATAGACCACATCTTCTTTTTTGCTATAGGCAAAATATACAGCATACGGAAAGCCGTTTATACGCGCGCTCCTAATCGCAACGTCGCCGCTTGTAAAAATAACCGGACGCCCCTCCGGATAGAATTTTATCAAACTAACCACCTCCTGCGCATTAAGTGTAAATTTCATCCCAAGTTTCACGTCAAACTGTGCGTAATATTCCGCGGCCGCCCAGAGGTCCGACTTGAACCCGTTAAGCCTCCGCAAAATCATATTTAGTTGCTCGCGCCTTCTTGCCGCCAAGCTCCGTCATTAGTTTGTCAAATAGTTCATCCACGTCGTCGCTCCACACCTCAGAGTCCCTACCCTCCTCTATACGACGGGTCAACTCTGCGTAATCGTCAGGATACAGCAGACTTTCCAACTTTTCATTTTTCATACTAAGATTATACCTCAAACACGCTGCCAATGTCAATCTCAACCCCCCAGACCTGTAAACCTTAGGGCCCGCTCCCACAACTTTTTGGACCGATAGTGTTTAGTCAAGCCGTAATACGACTGCAAACTGTCCTGCGCCCCAGGCTTGTCCGCCGCCATCTCGTGCACCGCCCGATTAACCCCCGCCTTCAACCGCTTGCCCGGCACAATCCGGTGCGGGTAAACCACCGCGCCCAAAAACGCCACTCCCTTGTCCGCCGTCTGCAACTGAATCTTTTTCGGGTGCAGCGTCAATCCCAGCCCCCGCAAATAATCCTTAATCCGCCGGCAATCCGCCATTAATCGCTCTTTGTCCGTGCTAATCAACCAAAAATCATCTACATATCGCCCGTAATTTCGGTGCCCTAAATCATGTTTAACATAATGGTCCAACTGGTCCAAGTAGATGTTAGACAGCAGCTGCGAGGTCAAGTTGCCAATCACTATCC
>WRKS01000037.1 GCA_009778015.1 Candidatus Saccharimonadota bacterium | reverse complement strand
GAGTTTTGTGATATTAATATCTGCGCGGGTAAATCCGCGCTTAAGTATGACAAACTCCAAAAAATCAAAACTAACACCGCTCGCCTCGCGGCCGTCAACCAAAAATTGACTTTCGCACTTCAGTGGCTGCCGTCCGACGGCCTGCTTTTTATCCCACTAAAGCTAGACAAGACAGAGGACAAAATCATGTTTGGCACCGGCGAACACAAGCAGCTGGAAAAGGGCGAGACCATCTACCATTGCCTAGTAGACGAAACCAAAGAGGGGCTAACCTACTTTGCCGCCCGCGCCGACTACTCCGACAAGCTCGGCTGGAGTATTGAGCTCTGCTACGAACATCAGAACTTACTAGAGAAGGGCGAATTCACTCGGCACAACATTTGCTCGGTCCCGCTCTCTATTTTGCTGGACAACCGCCTCTACAATAATCTAGGTGGCGACAAGCTACTGGAGAAGCTCGGCCTAGAGGTTGAGCACGGCGGCGTGGACGACCCAATCTGGTATCACGACCACGAAGAAGGCGTCTCATTCAGCCTAGACTTCCAAGCCTAGCCTAAGGCACTCAAATACTGCGAAAGCCGCTCTAGCAATAAGAGCGGCTTTGTTTTAGGGGGCGAATACGGGCTTCAGGTTAGCGAGGTTGTATTCTTCAAACGGGAACACAGCCGCCTCGGCCGACACAATCTGATAAACCTCTACCAGTTCTAGCGCGTCTGCCCCAAACGCGTTCTGGAGCCAGGCCAGACCGTGGTCATACATAATCCGCGACACCGGCAAGATATAAGGTGATTCGTGTTTCACTACCGCACCGTCCAACTTGACTGTTCCGTCGGGATTAAAATACTCGCTAATTTCCTCGTAGGTCCGCGGGTCAATCGGTTGCTTTTCCCCACTATCTAGAATAATGCGGTATTCCGGTCGGTCCGTGTCTGCTACCATCGTCAAAAGCCCAACGCCGTTCCTGACGCACAATTGCGTGTAGAGCACCAGCTCCAGCGCGTCGTGCATCTTCACAATCTGCGTCGCGTAATCAACTCGTGCCTCGTAGCGGTCAAACTCCTTTTTGATCTCTTCAAAAATCTCTAACCCTCCATATATCTGTTGAATCGCAGCCGCTTCGGCGCTGTGCTTGTCAGCCCTCGGCATCTTATCTATCGGAGCAGAATCGCCAGTTATCGCCTCGGGCGTGTCATGAATGTGGCCGTATAACATAAGCGAAAGTAGCGGGACATTCGGATCTTTGAACATTGTGCGAAACTCGGCATACACCACCGGTGCAAGCTGCGCGACCAAATATGAATGTTCAGCAATGGATTGTATAGATAGGGAACTCTCCCGTGTCATTACGTCGGGTAGGGCGTAGCGGTAACAAAAAGCGCGTGGTTGATACATCTGATACATCATGGCATAAAACTCGCAGATTCTGCGCGCTTTTGCCGATCTCGCGTTAAACAAAGTAATCGCCTCCTTTTTAAAGTTTCAGCCCACCGCTTATATTATACACTATCTCAGGGAAAGAGCAGTGAGGCTTGGCCTTTAGGCTCGGCTTTGCCGACCGAACGCTGAGAAAACCGTAGGTTGTCTCAGAAGGTTAAAACGCGCGCCAACCGTTAAAGGGGTAGATGCGCATTGCCGCCGGGCCGACCACCAGCCCAAGCGGGATTGTGCCAAGACCGTTCCTTGAGTCCCAAGAATACGAGCCCTCGCGGTTGTCGCCCGCCACAAAAATCTCGCCCACCGGCACCACAATATCCGCCTCGCCAGAAGTATAGCTTTTTGGCTCGCCTTTGAAATCATCGTCCGGGTTAAAGCAATGGCCGTTCGTCTCGCAAACTGTTATCCGCCCATCGCCCACAATCACGCGCTCGCCCTCAAACGCAATCACGCGCTTGACCACATACTCGTCCTTATCGCCAGCGATAAACTTTGGGTTCTTAAAAATAATTACCTGGCCGCGCTTCGGCATATAGTGCTCACCCACAAAGTGAGCCATCGTTACCGGCAAGCGGTTTACAATCAAACGATCGCCAGAGTGTAGTGTTTCCTCCATGCTTTGCCCGACCACATTATAAGACCGAAACACAAACTGGTTGAGCAGGAAAGTCCCCACCACCACCGCCACGACAAATCCGAGCAACGAAAGCCCATCCTTGAGCATAGGATGTCGCCTCCAAAAACCTGCCTTGCGTTCCATTGCACTATTATATATGATGCCTAGGAGTTTTGCAATGCTTATGTTAAACTTATGTTATGGCAAACAAGACGATTCTCGTTGGTATCGCATCTTACCACGACCCGGAGCTCCCAAAAACTATCGCCGACTGCCTCGCTAAAGCCAAGCACCAAGACAGGGTTTATTTTGCGGTGGTTAATCAATATGATACTCACACCATAAATAGTCTTGACGACTTCCCATCCGAAAAGATTAAGCTGGCGCAGTTTGACCATCATCTTACTCGCGGCGTTGGTTTTGCGCGCCGTCTCATGACCGACCTCTGGACCGGCGAGGATTTCATCCTGCAAATTGATGCCCATAGCCGCTTTGAGCCGGATTGGGACGAACTCTTACTCAAAGACTGGCAAGCGTGCAATGACGATCGCGCAGTTCTAACCGCCTATCCTCCCGGGTATCAGATAGCAAGCGACGGCGCCGTGACTCTCACACCTTATGTTCCAACCACCATTTTCCATGTCAGTATGAAAGGGGATATCCCGGCTCTCAAGGCAAGTATCAGGCCTAACCCGAATCTTGAGCGTTGGCATACCACGGGGGCTTCCGGCAACTTCCAATTTGGTCCGGGTAGTGTTTTTGGCGTATCTTACATCTCCGAAATCTGCTTTACAGGCGAGGAGTTCGTCCGCGGCCTCCAGCTCTATTCGCATGGCTTCAGGCTTTACGCTCCTAACGCATTGCCGGTTCGGCACCTCTATAACCGCCAAGGCACTCGTTTCTGGGATGATATGCCGGCTCGCGGCGCGACGGAACATTATAATCGGATGACGCAAGACAGCTACGCATTTACTCGCGCTTTGTTCGCCGGCAAGTTGCCAAGCTACCACAGATATTTTGGCGACCGCAAGACAATCGCCGAATATTTAGAGTATAGCCGCACTCTCGGTTCGGATGTTTCAATCTTGGCCGCTCTGGCTTCGTCAAAGCGTGATATAATATAGGTATGCAGAAACTAAAGCGGAGGGTCTATCTAACAGCGGCGCGCTGGTTTTGGCTCTGGGCCGGCCGTTCTTTTCGCCGCTGGAATCCGCGCGTGATTATGATTACCGGCTCGGTCGGCAAGACCACCATGCTCAATCTTCTCGCCGCCCAAAAACTCCCGGCCCACTTTTCGCACAATGCCAATTCATCTTTTGGCGTCGCGTTTGACATCTTGGGCCTAGACTCTGTCCGCGGCAGTCGCCTCCGCTGGTTTTACCTTTTATTCGCCTGCTTTTTTCGCTCCTTTACCTTCACCCGCACAGCCGAGTTTTACATCGTAGAAGTGGACGCCGAACGCCCGCACGAGGCCAGCCTCATCGCCAGCAAGTTGCGGCCCGAGGTAGTCTTGACCACGCCAATCGGCCTCTCTCACGCCAGCTTTTTTGATGATTTGGTAGAGCGGGGCAAGTATAAGCGGGTAGAGGACGCCGTCCGCGACGAATTCCTTAAAGTCGGCAAGTATGCCTCTAAACTCGCCCTCTATGCCGATAGCCCCGACCTCGCTCGCAAAGCGGCCAGCGGAGCTGTAGGCGTAGCGCCTAAAATCACTGGCTACCGGGTAGAGTATAACCGCACCACCTTTACGACTAAAGACGGCGAATTCAGATTCTACGAACCCATGCCCGAGGAGGTCGGCGCTCAACTCCTGCTTTTAGAGCGCTTAATGCAATATCTGGGCTTGCCAATCACGCGCGACCTCAAAGATTTTAAGTTGCCGCCCGGCCGCAACAATTATTTTGCAGGCATCCGCGGCACCAAGTTGATTGACAGTTCCTATAACGCCCACCTTATCTCCATGGAAAGCGTGCTCGGCATGGTAGAGAAAATCCGCTGGAACCGCAAATGGCTCGTCATCTCCGACATGGTAGAACAGGGCAAGAGCGAGCGCCAAGAACACCTCAAGCTCGCCGACATTATCTTACAAGTCAAAGCCGAAAATGTCCTCTTAATCGGCCGCCGCACCGCCAAATACACCTTTCCCAAACTTACCGCAGCAGGCCAGCAGGTAGAGCAGTTCGCCGATGTCAAAGAAGCGCGCGCCTATCTTGAACGACACCTCACAGGCTCAGAACTCATCGTTTTTAAGGGCTCACAATACCTTGAGTGGCTGGTAGAAAAGCTCCTCGCCAACCCCAAAGACGCTAAATATCTGGCAAGACGTGAAAAGGCGGCAGTAAAACGTCGTGAAAGGAGAGGTCTATTATGAGCGCCCAAAAAGAATTATATATTGTCCACGGCTGGTCCACCTGCCTAGACTACTGGCAAAAAACCCTCAAAGACCTAGAAGAAAAGCGTGGTATCAAAGTCCATATGCTTAACGTCCCCGGCCTCACGGGAGGGGAGGAAAAAGAATACAAAATGTCCGATTATGTCAACTGGGTTTCCCAACAAATCCCCGAGGGCGCGATAGTCCTCGGCCACAGCAACGGCGGTCGCATCTTGATGAACGCCATTGCCGACGGCAAGCTTAAACCTAAGCGGCTGATTTTATTGAACTCCGCTGGCATTTATTACCGCAGCTGGAAAGCGCGCGTCTTTATGCAGGGCGCCAAATGGTTAGGCTGGCTTATCGGCAAGGACAGCGGCCTCCGCAAGTGTATCCATCGTATCCTCCGCGCCAACGACTACGCTAACGCCAACGAGGGCATGAAACGAACCCTAGAAAACATGATAGAAAGCGACCGCGACCTGGACTTCAGCAAGATCAAAGTCCCGACCGACATCATCTGGGGCAAGCAAGACAAAGTTACTCGCCTCCGCATGGGCAAGAAGTTGGCCGAGCTGATTCCTTATGCCCACCTTGATGTAGTATCCGGCTGGGGGCATAGCCCTTACTTTAACCAGCCCATCCGCTTGTCGGCAAAGATTGCCGAGAAGGTTAATAACGCATGAGATTCTTGAGCTGGGCGCACAACTATAGCTTTAAGCGGGCTATCCGGCACCTCACTATCCGCGGCCGCGCTTGCGACCGTGCGGCGCTCACCCAATATCTTAACGATACCTATAGCGGCAAGAGTTACTTATATTACAACGGCCGTTCCGCTCTCGCCGTAGCACTTAAGACGCTGTTGGGCCCCAAAGTTGCAGGCAAAAAGGTCGGCGTCAACGCCTATACTTGTTACGCCGTCGTCCAAGCCGTCCAAGACGTCGGCGCTAAAGTCGTTTACTTGGATATAGACAAAAAAACCTATAACTTCTCGCCTGAGACTTTAGTCTCCGCCATCAAAAAGCAGAAATTATCTGCCGTGATTATCCAAAACACCCTTGGTATCACCGCCGACATCAAAGCGATAGAAAAGATCTCTCGCATCGCCGGGCTCAAAATTATTGAGGACCTCGCCCATTCGCCCAACCTCAATTACAAAGACGGGCGCATGACCGGCACCGTCGGCGACGCTGTGTTTTTCTCGTTTGGCCGCGGCAAGCCGGTGGACACCGAGCATGGCGCCGCGCTGGTCCTCCGTAACGAATTCCAAGACGCCAAAATCTATGTC
>WRKS01000036.1 GCA_009778015.1 Candidatus Saccharimonadota bacterium | reverse complement strand
TCTTTGGCTGGTTCACCCTGCCTATTAACGGCTTTGGCCTTCTTCTGGCTCTTTCGCTGGGGCTCATCATGCTATTTGCCTTATATATAATTATCAAAATCAATGAGGCGCAAAGGGTCTTGGTGGTCAACTACGCCAAGCGAGTCCGCGGCAATAGCGTCTATGGCGGTGTCCGCAGCATCTTGCCGCTTAAACTCATTGCCGCTGGTGTGATTCCGGTTATCTTCGCCCTCGCCTTCCTCTCGCTACCGTCGTTTATCGGTCAACTGATGGTCTCCAGCGGTGTTAATCCTGAGCTAGGCGCCCGGCTCGTCGTCTGGTTTTCTACCCCCGACTTCTCCTCTGTCGCCACCACTATGTCGCAAAAACTAATCTACCCGATTACTTACTTTGCCCTCGTCGTCGCCTTTACCTACTTCTACTCCAGCATCGTCTTTGACGCCGACGAAATCGCCCGCAACCTCCAGCAACAGGGCGGCTTTATTGACGGCGTCCAACCCGGCGCCAAAACTTCCAAGTATCTAAAAGGGCTGCTCGTCCGCCTTAACCTCTTTGGTTCGCTCTCGCTTGGCATGATCGCCATGATGCCGTTTGCCTTAGACTTTGGTCTCTGGGCAGTCACCGGTGTCAGCGGCACTAACCTAGCAACCGGCGGTACCGGTCTCCTCATCGTCGCGACCGTCGCCCTAGAAAACATGCGTAGCCTCACTAGCCGCGCCCTCATGATTACTTACGACGATCATCAACACCTGAAAGAAAAGAGTGAAGCAAAAAAAGCCGCGCGAACTAGTTGACCGGCCAGCCGCCATTAAAATCATCGTCGGTGGGGTCGCCGTCCTCCTGCTCGGCGCCTTTTTAGGCCGCGTCGTCTGGAACGAGCGCCAGCTGACCGCGGGCATCCCAATCGGCCCGGACTTTTTTGACGACGTCCACACCGATCCGGTGTCGGACGAAGACATAGAAAACCACTGCCTCGCCGCCGCTGACAACGAGGTCTGCCGCCTTAGCCTGCCAGCGATTGACGCGCCCAACATGAAGTTGGTTACACTGGGCACTTCAGCCAGAGGCGGCAACACGCATATTGCGGCGCCCAAAGGCATCTACGAGGCCGGCTGGTTTAGCGGCTCGGCCCGCCCGGGCGAAAGCGGCATCACCTTCATTAACGCCCACAGCAGCCTTAATAACCCGGCAACCTTCAATCGCCTGCACGAGCTCCGTCCCGGCGACGAGATAACCATTGAGCGCGGCGACGGCCAAACCTTTGTCTATCGGGTCTCCGAATCGCTGCGTCTCTCTCTTGACGACGCTAACCACTGGGTCAAAAATAATCTTGGCACCTCTGACAGCCGCCGGCGCCAAGGCGGCGAGAACCTCCTTTACCTTATGACCTGCATCGGCTCCTGGAACTTAAACTTAAACACCATGAACGAGCGCATTTTGGTCCGCGCCGACCTGCTTTAGCGCTTATTTCGTAAAAAGTCTCTAAAACCCCTTGCAATTTGTTTTCAGATGTGATATATTGTGAATGGTAATTTATGGCTAGTCAGAAGGAAGTTATAAAATTGACTGGTAAAATCGTCAAGGTTTTGCCAAGTGCTCAGTTTGAGGTGGTCCTTGAGAATGGCCATACGATTATTGCGCACGTCTCTGGTCGTATGAGAAAAAACTTCATCAGACTAGTAGCCGGCGATGCGGTAGAGGTTGAGTTGACCCCTTATGATCTAGATAAGGGCAGAATCAGCTACCGATATAATTAAATAAATCAACTTAAACGGGGAGAGAATGAAGGTTAGGTCAAGCGTCAAAAAAATTAGCCCAGACGACATTATCGTTCGTCGCAAGGGCATTCTTCGTGTCATCAATAAAATGAAGCCCAAGAACAAACAGAGGCAGGGTTAATTATGGCACGCGTAGCAAACATCACACTCCCTAACGACAAGCAGATTTACATCGGCTTGACCGCGGTTTACGGCATCGGCATCAACACCGCTAAAAAAATCCTAAACGAATTAAAGATTGACACTGCTAAGCGCGTCAAAGACCTAACCGACGCCGAGGAGCAGAAGCTAAACGATTACATTACGACCAACATGACGGTTGAGGGCAACTTGCAGCGCATCGTCCAGGGCAACATCAAGCGCCTTAAAGACGTCAACGCCTACCGCGGTCTGCGCCACAAGGCGGGGCTGCCGGTCCGTGGCCAACGCACCCGCACCAACGCCCGCACCCGCAAAGGCAAGGCTATCGCAGTCGGCGGCGCGCAACCAAAGGCAGCAAGTAAGACTTAAAGGACAACTATGGCAGAAGATATTAAAGACACTAAGATTGAGAACCCAGAAACAGCAGAAGCTGTTGCCACCGAAGCTCCAGCGGCACCCGCTAAGCGCAAAACCAAAAAGCGCGTCGTTTCGCACGGCCAGTTGCACATTCATGCAACCTTTAACAACACCATTATCACTGTTACCGACGCGAATGGTGCTGTCCTAGCCGCTTCCAGCGCCGGCGCCAACGGCTTCCGAGGCTCTAAAAAAGGCACCGCCTACGCTTCGCAAGTCGCCAGCGAAAAGGCAATTGAAAAGGCCCGCGCCAACTACGGTTTGACTTCGGTTGATGTATTCGTTAAGGGCATCGGTCTCGGCCGCGACTCGGCGGTTCGCGCTGCCCTATCGTTCGGTATTGTCATCAATAGCATTACAGATCAGACCCCACTTGCCCACGGTGGCGTCCGACGCAAGGGAGAGAGGAAAGTATAATGGCACGAGTTAGAGTCCCTATTGTTAAACAAAGCCGCCGCGAAGGCTTCGCGCTTAGCGAAAAAGCGATCAAAATCATGGCTAGGCGCCAAGGCGCTCCAGGCCAACATTCTGGCAAACCAGGCGCTAAACCCAGCCTTTACAACAAGCAGCTGCGCGAAAAGCAAAAAGTCCGCCATCTTTATGGCTTGATGGAAAAGCAATTTGCCAAAATCGCTAAGAAGGCCATGAGCCGACCCGGCATCGCGGGCGAAAACATGCTAATCCTGCTTGAGTCGCGCCTAGACAACGCGGTTTATCGCGCCGGCCTAGCGAATACTCGCCGCGCCAGCCGCCAAATGGTCGCACACGGCCACTTTAACCTCAATGGCAAGCGAGTTACCATCCCGTCGCTCGTCCTTAAAGTCGGCGATGTGGTGGAGGCTCGTCCTAAAGCCAAAAAGTCCAACGTCTTTATGGCTGTCGGCAACAACCAAGCTAACTGGCTAGAGGTCAAACAAAAGGATTTTAAGTTTACCGTAGCAGCGCTGCCAACTCGCGCCGACATCCAAGACGAGATCCACGAACAATTAATTATTGAATACTATTCAAGGTAAAAAGGGGGACAACATGTCAAAAGCAATCTATAATCCAACAATGAGCGAGGTAGTTGATCATTCGCCAACCAGCTCCACATTCACTATCAAGCCCCTGCACCAAGGCTACGGCAACACACTAGGCAACAGCCTAAGGCGAGTTTTGCTCTCTAGCATCCGTGGTGCCGCGGTTACCGGCGTCAAAATTGACGGCGTCCCGCACGAATTCACCGCTATTGACGGTGTCAAAGAGGATTTTGTTGATATTATCCTCAATCTAAAACAGCTTCGTTTCAAAATGACCGACGACGAGCAAGCCCGCATTTCGCTCAAGCAAACCGGCGGCGTGATTACCGGCGCCAGCTTCAAGCTCCCTACCGGCGTCACCCTCGCCAACCCTGACCAAATTATCGCCACCATTGACGACCCGAAAAAAACCATCAGCATGGAAATCACCGTTGACTCGGGCTGTGGCTACGAACCGGTCGCCGAAACCGCCGAAAAGCGCAAGACCACCGACCTCGTCGCAATTGACGCTATCTATACGCCGGTCCTCCGCGTCCGCTACCAAGTTGCTGACGCTCGTATCGGCCACGACATGAGTATGCAACAACTAGTCATGACCATTGACACCGACGGCACTATTACACCACGCGACGCCTTTGAAGAAGCTGCAGCGATTCTGGTTAACCAATACACCTCGCTGGCCGGCAGCACGCGTGTTGAGGGCGCTATCGCCCCGGGCACCGACGCCGCCAACGAGGCAAACTTCCTAGCTACCCCTGTAGAGGACCTCAATCTATCGGTCCGCACCACCAACGCGCTTGTTAACGCGCAAATCTTGACCATCGCCGACTTGCTACAACTCTCTGACGCCGACATGCGCGAGATTCCCGGCTTCGGCGCCAAAGCGCTAGAAGAAGTAACCAGCAAAATTAAGGAATTGGAGAAATAAAATGCACCGGCACGGATATAAAGGTCGTAAGTTTGGGCGGGAAACGGATCAGCGGCTTGCGCTCATGCGAGGGCTGACATGTTCGTTGATTCAGCACGGCGAGATTGTCACTACCCTACCAAAAGCCAAGGAGCTACGCCGCGGCTTTGAAAAGCTAATCACACTAGCCAAGCGCGGTGATTTAGCCAGCCGCCGACTCCTCATCGCCCGCGTCGGCAATATTGACTTAGCTAACGGCCTAATGGACGATATCGTCAAAGACATCAAGCGTGACAGCGGCTACCTCCGCATTACTCGCGAGGGCTACCGCCGCGGCGATAACGCCGAGATGGCGCGCATCGCTTTTGTGGACGAAATCAAAGCCTACCAAGTCGTAGAGGCCGAGCCGGTCAAAAAACAACCAGCCACTAAATCAACCACCAACTCAGACCCTAAACCAGCCGCCAAACCAGCTGCAGCTAAGGAGACCAAATAATGAAACTATTTAAAACCTTCTCGCAAAAACCGGCCGAGATTAGCCGTGCATGGTATCTTGTGGACGCCAGCGACAACAACCTTGGCCGCGTCGCCGTCGTCGTCGCTAACTTAATCTCAGGCAAGAACAAAGTCACTGTCACCCCTCATGTTGATAACGGCGACTTCGTTATCGTAGTCAATGCCGCTAAAGTCGGTATTACCGGCGACAAACTAACCAGCAAAAAATACCACCGCCACAGCGGCTACATCGGCAATATCAAGAGCAAATCGCTTAAAGAACTAATGGAAACCAACCCCGAGCGCGTCATCACCGAGGCGGTCCGCGGCATGTTGCCGAAAAACAAGCTTATGGATGCCCGACTCGCAAGACTCAAGGTCTTTGCCGGTCCAGACCACGCTCACGCGGCACAGACACCAAAGAAAGTAGAGGTCAAATAATATGGCAGCAGAACGATACACTTACGGTCTAGGCCGACGCAAATCAGCGGTAGCAACCGCTCGCGTCTTTAAAGGCAAAGGCAAGATTACCATTAACGGCAAACCGGCCCTAGAATACCTCAATAATAACAAGGCTATGGCCGACGAATTAGAGCAAGTCTTTATCATCTCTGGCAAAAAAGACCTTGACGTAACCATCAAAGTCCGTGGCGGCGGCCCCAGCGGCCAACTAGACGCCATCCGTATGGCCATCGCCAAGGCAATCGTTACCGACGCGGCTGACCTCCGCCCGGTCCTTAAGAAAGCCGGCCTCATGAAACGCGACAGCCGCGAAAAAGAACGCAAGAAATACGGCCTCAGAAGCGCCCGCAAACGCGAGCAATTCAGCAAGCGCTAAAAAATACAACACAATTAACCCCAGCTCTACCAAAGCGCGCCAAAGAGTCCGGCCTATCGTTATAGGCGGACATCTTTTGGCTCTCGCATCTGTCGCTACAGAATGCGAGAGCTTTTGTAGCGCTGGGGTTAATCGTGTTATCTCAGTCTTTTACTTACTATATAGCTTACGCAACTCAGCCGCAACTTTGTCCAGC
>WRKS01000035.1 GCA_009778015.1 Candidatus Saccharimonadota bacterium | reverse complement strand
TCTTGACACTCCCATTAGAATTTGATAATATGATTATATCATAAGGAGGAGAAATGGCAACTAAAAAGGCTAAAAAACCAGCTTCTAAAGCGCCGGCAAAACCAGCGCCAAAAGTAGTGGCTGCTAAAGGTGGCAATACGACCGTCAACATTACGGAAGTCAACGAAACGGTGATTATCGCATCGCCGGCAAAAGATAAGGCGAACTGCGAACCAAAGGCGCTGTTCTCCGGTTTCTTTAAAAAGAAATACCAGGATGAGGACATCTTGACAATCTTTAGGAGCCCGCGTATCATCGGCTCGGTCTTGGGCGAGATTATCGGCACGATGATTCTATCGCTTGTGGTCTTGGCCATGGGCTTAGAGCCAATTTACTTGGTCTTTACGCTCTTGTTTGTAACACTAGTCGTTTACCCAATTTCGGGTGCGAACCTTAACCCGCTCGTGACGCTTGGCATGATGTTTACCCGACGCATTTCAATGGTGCGCGGCGTGTTCTACATCATCGCGCAGCTAATCGGTGCAATGCTCGCGTGGTTGATTATCCAAATGCTAATCGGCGCGGCAACTTCGGGCATGGTGGATTCAGCAATTTCGGCGACAGCGATTCGCCCAATTACCGAGGACAGCCCGCTTGGCGCTTTGATTGCGGTTGAGTCAATGGGCGCGATGATTTACGGTTTTGCGTTTGCTCGCGCGCTTAAGTTCAAGAAATCGGCGTTTACTTTCTCGGCTGTGGTGGCAACCGGTGTGTTTACCGCGCTCTTGATTGGCCTATTCGTAATGTTCCAGTTCTTCAGCTTGCAAAGCACCTTCGTCTTTAACCCGGCGTTGGCTGTAGCGCTTGAAGCGTTTATGGCGCAAGACACGATTGTCTGGCAAGCGTTTATCACTTACGCGCTAATTCCACTAGCCGCTGGTGTGGTCGGTTTTGTCTTGGCGGATGTAACCTCGGCTCTATCGGGCGAGGCTTGCGACTGCGATCGCAAAGATTGCCGTTGCTAAGAACCCAAACTGACTTTGCTCAGACGCGCCAAAGAGTCCGTCCTGTCGTTACAGGCGGACTTCTTTGGCTTGTGAAGCAATCGTTATTGCATCACAAGTCTTCGCCAAGCCCAGTTTGGGGTTTCTTGCCTTCGTAAAGCCTGACTTAGGGTTCTAGCAGAAACAAGTCTTCGCCAAGCCCAGTTTGGGGTTTTTGGTAAATATATGGTATAGTAGGGAAAAGGAGTTTATCATGGAGTTCTTGTTGTTTTTGGGTGTTGTAGTGCTGGTGTTTTTGGTGGCTGGTATTAAAGTAGTTAATCAGTATGAGCGCGGCGTGGTCTTGACGCTGGGTAAGTACTCGGGCATGAAAGGTCCGGGCTTGAGGGTCGTGGTGCCGATTTTCCAAACTATGAGGCGGGTGGATGTTAGGACCTTGCCGCTGGATGTGCCAAAGCAAGAAGTGATTACCAAAGACAACATTACTATCTATGTTGATGCGGTGGTGTTTTTTAAAGTTATCTCGGCGGAGAAGGCGATTTTGGAGACGACTAACTACTCATACGCGACCGGGCATTTTGCGCAAGCGGCCTTGCGCGACGTAACCGGTAACTTTGACTTGGACGAGCTGCTAAGCCGGCGCGAGGAGATTTCGGGTAAGATTAAGGAGATTGTGGACGCGCAGACCGATAAGTGGGGTGTGGACATTGAGAGCGTCAAGCTACAAAACATTGAGTTGCCGGCGGATATGAAGCGGGCGATGGCCAAGCAAGCCGAGGCGGAGCGCGAGCGGCGAGCGGCGATTATCACAGCCGAGGGCGAAAAGGCGGCGGCTTCGGCAGTCGCGGAGGCGGCGGAGATGTTGGCAAAAGCGCCGGGCGGCATGAGTGTTCGCACCCTGCAAACTTTGGAAAAGATTTCGGGCGACCCGTCGCAAAAGACTATCGTCTTGCTGCCGTCCGACGTGATGGACGTGGCGAAAAAGTTTGTGAAATAAGCTGTGGTTTTAAGTGTAGAAATAAGCGAAAAGTCGTTTGGGCCCAAGACGCTGTTTACGCACCTCAATTTTACGATCGGCGATGGCGAAAAGGTTGGCGTGGTGGGGCGAAACGGTATCGGCAAGACGACATTGTTTAATATACTGGACGGCAGCGATAAAGATTACTCGGGCGACTTAGCGATGCGGCGCGGCATGACGATGGTCGCGACGTCGCAAGAATATCATGATGTGGGCGAGCAGACGACCGCGGAATATATTACAAGCGGGCTGCCGGAGTTTACAGAGCTCTCGCAAAAGATGGCCGAGTTTGAGGCGCTGGAAAATCCGTCCAGCCGGCAGGTCAAAGAATATTCGGCGGCGGTTGAGAGGTTTTCTGACAAAGGCTATTATTTTATCGGTGATAAAATTCGGCGGGCTTTGGAGGCTTTCCAGTTGGAGCAGGCGGCGGACCGGCCGTTTAAGACTTTGAGCGGCGGCGAAAAGCGGCTGAGTGAGATTGTTAAAATCATGCTCAGCGATTCGCACTTGGCGCTCGTGGACGAGCCAACCAACTACATGGATTATGCGGCGAAGGCGCAGTTTATAGAATGGATGAATGGGGCGCCCGAGGCGATTTTGGTGATTACGCACGACCGCGATGTGCTGGCGAATGTGGACCGGATTATTGAAATCAAGGATGGCGGCGCTTTTAGCTACCCGGGCAATTACGCGGACTATTTGGCGCAGAACTCTACGCGGACCGTGACCAGTATGAACGAATACGAGATTGTGCAGCGGCGAATAGAAAACCTCAAAAAGCAAATCGCGGCGGCAAGGAGTAAGAAGGCGGGTTGGGGCGGTACGGCAGACAAAAAGAACCCGTTTGTGGTGATTGAGGAGCGTTGTAACCGCGAGCTAAAAAAGTTGCTGGAGATTGAAAAGCCGAGCTTTTGGATTGATAAATCCAGCGCGGCGGATTTGGATTATAAGCATGCGGCACGATACGAAAAATATAAAGCCAGAAATATCAAGATTGGTTTGAGCGCGGCCGAGTCGCGGAGCCGGCGGTCGTTGGTCGCGGTGCGGGATTTGGCGGTGGGGTATGAGGCGCCAATAATTAGCGGCATTGATTTTGACTTGCGTGAGGGTGATGCGCTGGAAATCCGCGGCCGAAATGGCGCCGGCAAAACCACGTTGATTAAGGCGATTTTGGGGTTGCCGGGCCCGCGTATATTTGGCGGCGAAGTGAAGATTGATCCGCATGCGAAAATTAGTGTTTACGAACAAGAGGTAAATAGCTCGCTCTTTGACTTGCTGCTGCCGGACGCGATTATGAAGGTTTACGACGACCGCGGTGTGAACATTACAGAGCAAAAGGTGCGGAGCATTATGGATAATTATTTGTTTACGGAAGCGGACCGCAACGTCAAGGTGCGCGATTTGTCGGGTGGGCAAAAGGCGCGGCTGCAGATTATCGCGATGCTGGCGGTGGAGCCGGACCTATTGGTTTTTGACGAGCCGACCTCGCACTTGGACTTGCCGTCTATTGAGGAGCTAGAAACGGCGCTTGCCAGATACAAGGGCGCGTGTTTGTATATCTCGCACGATAATTATTTTCGCAATAAGGTGGGTGGCGCGGTGGTTAGCTTGTCCAATACGCCTCAGTAAGGTGTGGGAAGCCGCGCGTTATGATATGATCTAAGCAATAGTCTAAACCGTTTCGGTGGCAGGGGCTGCAAGGATTATTGTAATGTGGTGGGCGAGGAGGGACTTGAACCCTCACAACCTTGCGATTAGCAGATTTTGAGTCTGCCGCGTATACCATTCCGCCACTCGCCCGATAGCTTATTATAGCATAGCGCGCAAAAAATGGCAATATGATATAATAGATACAGAATGGACGACGAGCAGAGAAAGCGGGTGGAAGAGCTCGCGCGTGAACGAGTGAAGATGGCGTTTGGCCAGACCAGGATTGACGAGCAGACCGCCGGTGAGGTGGAGCAGTTGTTGGAGCGCGAGAAGCCGAAAAACGACGAAGGCAGTTTGTTTGGCAGGAGCGACGTTCTTAACGCATCGGGGCACGGGGCATCCGGGTCTAACGGGGCGAGCGTAACTGTCCAAGGCGATGTCTCGCAGACGAGCGCGCGTATGACCGACAACATAGAAGAATACCATAGGGCTTGGCAAGAGTATTACCGAAAATACTATCAATATCATTTTGGCCAAGAGATACAAAAGAAGGACGCGGAGCATAAGGCGGAAGTCAAAAACCTGTTGATGCACGAGGACACGATTGACGAGAACGCGCGTTTGATGCAGCGCCTGCGCCAGCAAGTGCGCGGTAAGACGCATGCCAGCGCTCGCAAGTTTCGCCGCAGCAAGCATTATATCCCGATCGTTGTGGGGCTGTTGGTCTTTTTGGCGCTCGTGGTGATTCAATATAATCGCGCGTTTTTGGCGTTTGTTTCGGCTTATATTACGCCGGTCGGCAACGCCCGGGGGCTAGAGTTCTTGGAGACTGACAACGCGGATGGGCCGTCTAGGCTGATGATTCCGAAGATTAATGTTAATGTGCCGATTATTTTTGGTTGTGGCATGGATCAGGCGAGCCAAAGACGTTGCATGCGCCAGGGTATTATGCATTTTGCGGTGTCGGGAGCGAACGCGGTGCCGGGCGAGAACGGAAACTTTGCGGTGTCCGGGCACTCGTCCAACGACGCGTTTGGCGGCGGTGATTTTAAGTTTATCTTTTCGCAACTACCTAGAATGACAGAGGGCGACTTGGCGTATGTTAATTACGAGGGCGTGCGTTATACCTATGTAGTGCGTGAGATTATTGTGGTGGATCCGGACGACGTGCAATCGCTCAGGATTGGCGATGAGCGGCCGGTGATGACTTTGATTACTTGTTACCCGATTGGGACGGCGCGGCAACGAATGCTGATTTTTATGGATCAAATCGCGCCGTTGCCGGATACGGCGGTGGACGGCACGGAGACAGCGCCGGATGACGAAGAGACAACGATGGCGGGGATTAGCCCGACGCTCTTGGAGCGGATGTGGGCAAGGTTGACCGGCGGCGGGCTCTAACCCCCACACCCCCCTACTCACACGCGCCAAAGAGTCCGTCCCGTCGTTACGGGCGGACCTCTTTTGGCTTTCGTATCAGTCGTCACTGATTACAAAGTGTTCGTAGTGGGGCTTGGGGGTTAGAGCCGCAGCTGGCGTAGCTGAAGTTGGAGGGCGTCGTTCTCGTGCGAGATGGTCCAATAGTAGAGAGTGCGGCGGTTGATGATGGCGGCCGGTTGGAAGGTGGTTGGGAAGTCGCCGTTGGTAAGCGAGTCAGTTGGGGCGGGCATGGTAACGCCGTCCGGCATGCGGACGGTAACGGGATTGGTGCCGTCAAAGTCGTGAATGAGCAGCTTGTCGTTGTCTGGGCAATAGAGGAGGGCGTGGTTGAGCTGTTGCCAAATGGTATCGTGGCAGACGTTGTTAAAATGCGAGGTAACGTTGCGCTCAAGGTCTACGGAAAGGCCGCTAGAAGTGGTGATAAAGCGGCTGTTGGCGCTGATAGTGTTGCTGTTGGTCGGTATGGCGTATTCGGCTTGCAAATTGAGACCGTTGAGGCTGGCGAACGGTGAGCCAGTATTGGAGTAATAGACGCGGAGCTTGGCGCGGTTAGCGATGACGACCACGATGTCGTTGAGGTAGCGGGTCGCGTCAAATTCAAATGGCTGGTCGTCGTTAAAAATGTCGTTAATGGTGCCGTTGGCAGTGACGGTCGCGAGATAGTAGGTAGTGCGATCGCCGGCCACCGAGGTCTGCATATAATATAAGAACGTGGCGTCGTTGGTAGTGCAGGCTAGGCGC
>WRKS01000034.1 GCA_009778015.1 Candidatus Saccharimonadota bacterium | reverse complement strand
GCCCTCATCGTCGGCGGGTCGCTTTTCGTCGTCGCCCTCAACAACGCTTCCGGCTACGACGCCGCAACCGGCCTCACCAGCAATATCGCCTGGATCGCGGCCCTCATTACCTTACTCTCCACGGTCCTCTTTTCGGTCTTTCTGAAAGGCGTCTGGCAACAGTCATCCATCCTGCTCGGCATTGGCGTCGGCTTTTTGGCCAGCATCCCTATGGGCTTGGTTGATTTTTCCCGCGTGGCGGCATCCAACCTCATTACCGCGCCGCATTTCACGGCCCCCGTGCCGTCAGTTGCCGCCCTGCTCGCCATCATGCCCATCGCCATCGCCACCATTCCCGAGAGCACGGCCCACTTGTTCCAGATTGACCTCTATGTGGACAAACTGGCCGAGGAGAAGCAGTCTCGCCGCGCCTACAACATCAAGAACAAACTATGGCTCAACCTCGTTGCCGATGGTGTTGGCGATATCGTGGCAGCCCTTTTCGGCGGCCCGGCTGGCACCAACTATGGCGAAAACATCGCTGTCAAGGCCATTTCCAAGGTATTCTCAAACGCCACTGTCGTCGGCGCAGCCCTGCTCGCCATCGCTTCGTCGTTTATCGGCCCGGTCAATGCCTTCGTCAACTCCATCCCGGCCGCGGTCATCAATGGCGCCTGCATTTACCTCTTCGGCGTTATCGCCGTCCAAGGCGTCGCCCTGATGATTGAGAAAAAAGTCAACATCTTTGATGGGCGCAACGCCGCTGTCATCGCTGTTGTCTTGGTCGTCGGCCTCGGTGGTTCCTACGCTTTCGCCGGCAACGGCATGATTCCCTTTTTCGGCGCCGAACTCCCCGCCATCGCCACCGCCGCTATCGCCGGTATCGTTCTCAATCTCGTCTTAAATATCGGACGGAAGGAGACCTCAGAACATGCAGACTAACCTATCCTTACTTAACCACCCCCTAATCCAGCATAAACTGACCCGGCTTCGCGACAAAGACACCAACGTCAAAGAGTTTCGCGAACTTGTTCAAGAAATCGCCGGCCTCATGTGTTATGAAGCCACGCGCGACATCCCGACTGAAGCCATCACCATTGAGACTCCCATTTGCACTTGCGAGAGCCCGGCCATCGTTGGCAAAAAACTGGCCTTGGTCTCTATCCTCCGCGCTGGCGAGGCTATGCTTTTTGGTGCGCTCGGCATGATTCCGGTCGCCAAAGTCGGCCACATCGGCACTTACCGCGACCCCCATACCAAGAAGCCCGTTGATTACTATTGCAAGTTGCCTCCTGACATCAATCAGCGCAGCGTCATTGTCCTTGACCCCATGCTCGCCACCGGCGGCACTGCTGTTGACGCCGTTGATAGGCTCAAAGAGCAAGGCGCCTCCGACATCAAGTTCCTCTGCATTATCGCCGCGCCCGAAGGTATCGCATTCATGCAGCAAAAGCACCCCGACATCCCGATTTACGCCTGCGCCATAGACTCCCACCTGGACGACCACGCTTACATCGTGCCCGGCCTCGGCGACGCTGGCGACCGCATCTTCGGCACCAAGTAAAAAGATTTGGCAACCACTCAAAAATCCGGCAACACTTACTCTTGCCGGATTTTTACAACTATTTTTCTCGGTAGTTCATGGCCTTATTTCACCAAAAGCACAAAGACGCCGTCTTTTACTTTGGGTTGCCAGCCGCCTTCCGCTAACTCTAACGCCGCGCTGCTGCCCTCTCGTATTATTACGCACCCTACATTATATTTCGCGAATTCACTCTCACGGAAACTCGCCTCCTCTAAGATCCGCAAATAATCCGCCAAGTAGTTCTTGCCGCCCCACGCCCATGACGGCATCCGCCCGTCTATATACACTTTCTGCCCCGGCAGCTGC
This sequence comes from Candidatus Saccharimonadota bacterium, assembly GCA_009778015.1. GTDB lineage: Bacteria > Patescibacteriota > Saccharimonadia > Saccharimonadales > Saccharimonadaceae > WQUV01. The sequence continues at coordinate 4,009 of WRKS01000034.1, read as the reverse complement.
CAAATCAGATATCCGCCCACATCATAATCATTAAATATCTCGCCCGCGCAAGGGTTCTCTCGTAAATATGACACCGCATCCTTAGGGTATGGCGTCCGGTTTAAGCTAGGCCAGAACTGCGACACCACTACAAGCCCGACTAACAGACCGAAACAGACCAAATAGCTCCGAACCAGCCACCTGAGTGTCGGATTGTCTTTCGTTTGTTGGCGCGCTTTCGCCGCGCTATATGGCAGTCGCGCCGATGTCGTCGCCAGCGCCGCCAACACAAACAACGGCCAATGCCGCTGCGCCAAAAACGCTGCCACAAAAAAGATATTTTCCACGGCCAGCAATTGCCCCAGCCAGCTGACTGGGTATTTTGCCGCTCCCAGCCAGCCAAACAAAAACACTAGCAAGAACGGCGTCGTCGCTAGCGGCACCACGCCTTTTTGCCACTCAATTACATTCTCTGCCAAGGTCGGGTCCCGCAGGGTCCTAAATACTTCCTCGTAAATCTGCCAGCCATAGAAGTTAACCAAGGTTGCCGCTAAACTTACCCCCAACACCGCCAGCCACCACCGCCGCAACCAAACTTGCCGCCAGATCCGCATTAGCCACCCGCGTTTTGAGAACCCGTCAAACGCCCCGACCACAACATCGTAAAAGATTCGGTAGGCCAAGTAGCACAGCCCCACCACAAACGATCCATGCAAGTTGGCCCAGACCAAAAATAATAATGGCACAAATACCAAGCGCCGCTCCGGTTTTGCCAGCAGCCAAATCAAAGTCGCCAACATCAAAAGCGAAAGCGTCAGTGCCCGCACTCCCGCAAACGGCAAAATCCCAATCGCGCCTAATAACAACACTCCAGAACTAATCTTTTTGCCGCTCGCTGCCCAAATCAAAAAGAACGCCAATGTGTATAGCCCAGCATACACAATCGCCAGCAACCCATAGCCGCCAGCCTCTCCCCCGGCCATCCTCCCCAAATCGTAAATTAGCGAAAGCCCTATGTCGCTTGCTGCTTCATGGTTGACCCAAGGAAAGTCGCTCGCTGTATAGGTAAATGGTTCAACCATCTCTACCCCACTCGCGCGAAAGTGCTCGCCGGCCTTCAAGTGCCAGCCAAAGTCCGGGTCTAGGTTAATCAACCCCCGCCCCAGCATCAGCACAAAGATTAACAGAAAAACCAGCCAGCGCTGGTTCCTAATTGTCTCAAAAAACTTCTTCATCATCTATTGGCGGAGGGAGAGGGATTTGAACCCTCGCTGCAGGTTTCCCCACACTAACGATTTAGCAAACCGTCCCCTTCAGCCACTTGGGTATCCCTCCGACCCACCTACTATATCACGAAACCCCCCTATTTGCAACGCTATAGGCTCCCGGCTAGACAGTTTTTGCCAAGACGACCCGTCGCACATTTTTCGCTCCCGCCTCGCGCAAGATTCGCGTGCATTCGTCCAATGTCGCCCCTGTTGTTGTAATGTCATCATACAAAATCACCGTCTCAAATGATACCACATTCGCTATCCCCACCCCTGCTACGAACATCTTTTCTGATTGCTTTTTACGCTCCGCTTTTGATTTTCCTCTCTGTAAATCGTCATTTTTGCGTTCTAAATAGATGCACATTCGCCCGCCCGTAATTCGTGCCAACTCCTGCGCTACCAGCCGCGTATGGTCCAGCCCGCGTTCGCGCGCCCGTGATTTTGCCGTCGGCACCGGCACAATCGCGATCCGCCCGCCCCCGCCTCGTCCGCCAGCTCCGATTTCCGGCATCGCCTCAGCCAGCAAGCGCGCCAACGGCCGCGCCAAGTGCCGCGCGCTTTTTAGCTTTAGCCGCGCCGCCAATTCGCCAATTGGTTGAGCCAAGAAGCCAAACGCGAAAGTATCGTCCGCCCCACACTCGGGGCATCGCCAGCCGGCCTGGTAGTTGCCGCATACGACGCAACAATTCTCTATTTCGCGCAAGGTCTTGGCCATGCAATCCTCGCACATTGCCGACCCGACCCGCCCGCACCGCGCACAGTATAAAGGCAGCACTAAGTTTAATAAATTCATAAGATGATTATATCTGTTAGAACGCCGATAGTATAAAGTTTACGCTTAAAAACCCTTGCTTATGCGTAAGCATAACCAAGTATTTTACCCAAAATACTTGACAATCCCATAATATACATATACTATTAAGTTATAAGTATTAAGTGGAGGAGAAATGGCTCGCAATGAGGATAGTGATCTTTTAGACGCAGAGGCCTTGGAGGCAGCATTTTCAAATGATGGCGAAGATGTTGTAGCCGAGACTGTGGTTGAAGAAGAGATCCAAACAGACGGGTGGGAAGACGCCGAGGGCGACGAGAACGTGCCTGGGCAGCTAGCCGTCGATGTTTACGAAACTGTCGACAAGCTAGTCATTAAAACCCGTGTAGCAGGTATTGATAAGCAAAACCTAGACGTTAGCTTGTCTGAAGACCTAGTACTCACCGTGTCTGGTATGCTTTCCAGCAACGAGGATGCGCAAGCAATGAACTACTTTGCGCAAGAGTGCTACTGGGGTGAGGTCGCGCGGTCAATCAAATTACCGGAAACGGTCAAGATTAAAGAAGACAGCGTTGAAGCTAGCGTGGACAACGGCGTGTTGACAATTTGCTTTGAAAAGCAAGTTCCAACCACCACCAAAGTGCCAATTCAATACAAGAAATAGCACAAAACAAGTCAGACGACTGAAAATCCGCCAAGCAATTGGCGGATTTTTGAGCATAGTTGGGCTTCTGAGTTTTCTGCCGAACAATCAGTTTTCACCGAACGAACAAGTCAATTAAAAATCGTGAGAACCCCGTAAGGAAGAGGCTCACGATTTTTAATAGATTTGGAGTGTAGGACTGAAAACTGCTGTGCAGGAAAAAACTCAGAAGCTACCTATAACACTGCAAAAGCAAGTGCTCAATCGGCGCAAACCGGTCCGTATAGATCACCCCAACCTCTTTATCCAGCCGAGTTAGCCCCAGCTCCGGCAACGGCCGCCACGAGAAAAACAGCTCCAAGCTACTGACCATAGTCGGGTCTGGCCATTCTTTACTATAGTAGCGGTGCGGCAAATGCCGCGCGTAAATACCATACACCGCGTCATAAATCCGAGCGCAGCCCCCCTCTTGCGCGCCAATCATATTTATCGCCAGCACGCCGTCCCGGCTCAGCAGCCCGACCGCCGCATCGCCAAACTCTCTGGTCGCAAACTGCCACGGCATAGAGATATCATGGAATACGTCCACCAAAATAAAATCATAAGTCTTTTCCGACCGTCGCACAAAACTCCTCGCGTCCTCGGCGTAAACTTTCAAGTTTGGCAAATCCTGCACTCCAAAATACTCTTGCGCTATCTTAAATAATTCCGGGTCTATCTCTACCACATCCACTTGGGCGTTTGGGTAGTCTCTGGCGACATGATCCGGCACCGTAAAAGCGCCGCCGCCCAAGATCAGCACACTGAAGGTATCGTTGCGGTCGTGTAGCCGGGCAATCGCATTCAGCATTTGTTGGTGATACCAAAAGACCAAATCATATGAGCCGTCCGTGTATACCGCCGACTGAATGCCTCTCGGGCCGGCCCTCAGCGTCGTAATCTCGCGCCCGTTCTCCCACCAATTCTCTTGCTTGACAATGTATCGCGCGCTCGCGGTGTCTATCGTGATAGCACCCGCGTCCGGCCGCATCACCGGGAATATCGCCGCCAGCAACGCAAAGGCGCTTATTACTACCCGCAGTTTCCAGAGCTCTTTCGGTGCTACCAACCAACTCGCACCAATTGTGATTGCCGCCAGCACGATTAGTATTGTCTGCCCGCCGATCAAGCCAAACAGAACAAAGCCGGTCAAGAATGTGCCGAGGATACTGCCAATCGCGTTGGCCGTTGAGAGCCCCGCCACCGCATTGCCGCTGGACTTGGTAGAGGTGATGGCGAACTTGGCTAGATACGGCGACAGCATGCCCAAAAGCAAGCTCGGCGCCGCAAACAGCAAGAGCGCCA
>WRKS01000033.1 GCA_009778015.1 Candidatus Saccharimonadota bacterium | reverse complement strand
GGGTATTCTGGGGGAACTTGCTCTCTCCTGTCATGGTTGCGCTGGTGCCGACAATGATGGCAGTACCATGGTTGCGCGGGACGTATTGGGTTGTTGCGCTGGCGCCGGTTTGCCGGACTTCATCCATCGTGTAAATGTGCTTGCCGGGAAAAACACGCTGGAAATCGGCCGTTATGTCGTTTGGGTCATGCTGCTCAAAGTCCGACGTTACGATGACTACTTGCGCTGCCGAATCGTTGATGTTGCCTATGACGTCTACGACACCGGGCTGGCTAAGGAACACGTCGCGGATGGCGATGATACCGATTCCGCATTTGCTAAAAGCATCATTGGTTTTGGAGGCCAATACCTCCAGGTTGAGGGGTGCGAACGGAACTTGCATGAAGTAGGACGCCCACGAAAGCAGGTGGTAGCTAATAAGCTGACCAGGGTCGCAGTAGGCGAGACTTACACCCTCTGCTCCGTTGCCGGGGAAAATGCGTTGGTCTTGCAGGATGGCGTCAATGCCATTTGCCAAGTTGGCAATCTCGTGGAGAAAATCTCCGAAATTCAGGGTGTTGCCTGTTACAGCGCAGGTCAGGATTGGTGTGTCCAGTGGATATGCGCCGTTATCGCGCAAGGTGACACCAATTGACTGCATGAGCTGTTCTCTGGGTATGACGGTTCTCATAGAAACGTCTCCTTTCTTTTTTAAAGTGGCTGAAATAAGGGGCGTTTTCTCGCCCCGCCCGTATTAGGGTATATTATAGCGCTTGACACAAGAAATTGCAAGTGTATATTATAAGTAATAGATAAGCATAATCAGGAAGGTGTCATGGCAGATAGGATGACAAAGAGACAAAAAGAGTTGCGGCATAGGTTGCAAGTAGTGTCGCGGGTGGTGATGCTGATTGCGTTTGGGCTTTTGGTGTTGTTTGCGATTACGCAGACGGCGCGGATGTTATCGGTGGTTAAGATAGAACACGACCATGGCGTGCCGCGGCAGTGGGCGTATTTACTGTCGGATGCCAACCCGGAGACGATCACGGTGCCGGTGGCTTATTACGACCAGAGGTCGGAGCCGTGCGGTTTGCCGCACGCGCAGCGCCAATTTGAGTACACGCGTTGTCAAATCTACGGTTCGCTGGCCCAAGGATTGGTGCAGACGAGATTAGGCGTGGATGGTAAGCCGGTCTCGGCGTTTGCCACGGCAGCACAGGCGGCTGGCCAGGCGCCAGAAAACCGCGGCTTGTTTGGCGATGGCTTCCGCAGGTTCTTCAACGAGGTAGAAGGCAAGAGCCAACGCGTGGACGACACGATTACCTTTAATCGGGTGGGCGCCGGCAACACCTATACTTTTGGCGGGCCGAACTTCTTTCCACTTAACGGCAACGAGTTCTCGCAAGGGGATTACAGCGTCAATAGCAACAATTATCACTTTACAGCGATGACATCGTTTCCGTTTGAGGTGCAATTATCCGGCGACGAGCGCTGGGAGTTCCGCGGCGATGATGATGTTTGGGTGTTTATTAACAACCAGTTAGTGCTGGACATCGGTGGCTTACACACGGCGATTGACGGCTGGTTTGTGATTAACGCGGACGGGTCGCTGACCACCAATGTGGACGGCAAGGCTGGTTGGCTGGATCTAGGTTTGAAGCAAGGCGATATCGCGCATCTAAGCTTCTTTTATGTGGAGCGCAGTACCTCGGACGCCAACTGCTTAATTACGATTAGCAATATGGTTTGGCCCATTCGTGCCGAGGCGACTATTACCGCCGAGACGATTGATAACCAACTGATTCGCTATACCTCTAGTATCACTAACCGCGACTCGGCCAACCAGCTAGATGTGACGCACATCGCGGCGTTTTTGAATGAAGGCAGCGAGTTCAGCGAGGACGGTTTTGGCTTTTTGCCGCTTAACAGCAGTAACCTGCTCTTTACCTTTACGCCGGATGATTTAAGCTCGTGGCGGCCGATTAACATTCATGCGCCGCATTCGTCAGACGAGGGGTCGCGTTTGGCGACGCCAATTCGCTTGTCGCCGAACGGTCAGGCTGGTGATACGGCCTATTTTGCCTTTCATGTGGCACCAGACCGGACCGAGGGGACTTACTATAATACGATTACCTATAAGACTAGCCTAAATGGGGCCGAGAGTTTGGCGCGGGCGGCGGATTATTCCGGTTTCCTTGATATTGTGCCGATTCCACCGAGCGAGCCGGGCGGCGACGAGGACGCGGGCCCGCCGACGGATGAGGATGGCACGATTAGTATAGTTACGCCGCCGCGCGAACCAAGCGATGAGTTGGGCGACCCGGATGATGGTTATTTGGATCCGTTGGGCGAGGCCAACGAGTTGTGGCCGGGCGATGGTGCGTCTTGGCATGACGGCAACTGGCTGGCGCCGGGCACCGGTATCGCGGATATTGCCTCGGTGATCTTGTCGCAATGGTTCTTGCTGGGCACGCTACTTGTATTTGGCGCCTCGTTTGCGATATACTATCCAAATAGGATGTATTAATAAGTGGGGGATAAATGGACAAAATAGCGCTGATCAAAGAATGGCTGGGTAAGGGGACGATTAACTTTTTTGGCGTGCCATTTGCGGGCAAAGACACGGTAGGGCGGCAGATAGCGCAAGTGCTAGACGCGCAGTTTTTGAGTTCGGGCGCGATTTTGCGTGAATATGAGGCGAAGAACCCGGGGAGCGACTTGACGACCTCTGGCCGTTGGACGCCGACTGATTCGTTTAAGCGGATTGTTTTACCGCACCTAGGCAACCCGGAGCTGGCCAATAAGGCATTGATTTTGGGCGGCATCGGGCGCTGGGACGGCGAGGAAGAGTATGTAGAAGAGGTCTTGAACAACGCCGGGCATCCGTTGTCGGCAGTGGTGCTCTTGAATTTGTCAGAGCAAGAGATTCGCAACCGCTGGGAAGTGGCGCAGGTGGGCGGCGATCAAATTGAGACGGCGAGCGGCGGCGTGCAGGGTAGTTTGCATGCGGCGGCAAGGGAGCTCTCGCGCGAGGTGCGAGTGGACGACGGCGACTGGAAAAAGGTAGAGAGCCGGATTGACGAATTCCGCGATAAAACTTGGCCGGTGATAGAATACTACCGAGCGATGGGGATGCTGGTAACGATTAACGGCCGCCAAACCCGAGAAAAGGTGTTGCTGGAGACGGTTAATAAGCTTTACGATTACGCGACGACGCATCCGCGCTAGAGGCGAACAGCTTGGAGATGGGCGAGATTTGGAGATTAGTCAATTTTGGTTAATTTTCTTTGCTAAAAGTATTGACATAAGCATTTCAGTATGCCATAGTAAAAGGGATTAGTATAAACAAACATAAAAAATGCAAACAAAAAAGAAAGGCAGTATGAAAAAACAGATAATAGGCACCATGCTAGCGAGCGCGGTGATATTGACCGCGGTGGGCGCGGCGGGGTTCTTGAACGAGAAAATGGAAGCTGCCCCTGGCATTAGTGGCATCGTGGAGGTGTCGGTGGCACCGCGCACCGCGCAGTGGAGTATTACCGACCCGATTCCCGGTCAGGTGATTACGGACCCTAACTACACGGTTAAAGTGGATACGATTAACAGCGACGAATTAAGGTTCTTTAACTGCTATGGGGCGGAGATTGCGGACTGCAGCTTGCCGAACGGCGGCAACGGGGTGGGGTATGTCTCTAGCGTCAATATATCTAGCTGGGGCACTTGGACGACACAAACTTTTGACGCGGACTTTCAGCCGGGCCAAGAAGGGCTCCATCTGTTGTGTGCGGTGGGCTATATGGCCGGCGTAGCGCAAGGCAACGCGCGTTGTGTAGAAGTGAGCTTCTTTAGGCAGCACGAGCCAAGTTTGACGGTGCAAATTCCAGGCAGCACGGTTAAGGACGGTGAGACGTTCTTGCCGGAGGGCGACAATTTCCAACTTGAGGTGGCTTACAACGATGTCAGCAGTATTGGCTTGAACATTAATGGTAAAGAGTTTACCCCGGAACAATTGGCAAGTATGTGCACCCCGATTACCAATTCGCTATCTGGCTTGGTTCGCTGCACGATACCTAAGAGCAGTTTTCCACATAACGAGGACGGCAGCGTAAAGATTGTGATTACTGGTAAAGACGCGACAGGCACGGTCGTCGCAAGCAAGACGATTGAAGCGGTTGACCCGGACGAGATTGATGTGCCACCAACCGGTCTAGGCGGCGGGCTAACGATGTTTGCCAACGAGGACCTATTCTTGGGCGGCGTGGTAGCGCTGCTTGCAATGGGGCTAGCGACTGTATATATACTATTCAAGCGAGCATCAAAAGCCTAAGTTCAAACAACCCTACTCAGACCTAATCAAGAGCCCGGCCTGTTGTTACAGGCGGGCTTCTTTGGCCAGTTTTGATGTTATAATATGGTTATGAAATTGAATGCAGAACAGCAGTTGGCAGTGGAGACGATAGATGGGCCGGTGCTGGTGGTGGCGGGGCCGGGGACGGGTAAAACGCAGCTCTTGGCGGCGCGGGTAGAGAATATCTTGCGGCAGACTGATGCGGACCCGAGTAATATCTTGTGTCTGACTTTTACCAACGACGGCGCGCGTAATATGCGCGAGCGATTGCGCGGCATTATAGGCGAGGCGAGCTACAAGATTACGGTCGGCACGTATCATGAGTTTGGCGCCGGTATTCTGCGCGATTACCCGGAATACTTTTTGGAACGGCGCTATTTGACGTTGATAGACGACCTGAAATCGTATCGGATTTTTAACGGGTTGACCGAGGAGATGAGTTACGCTAATCCGTTGGGCTATAAAGAGTGGGGCGTGATTAGGTCGCTGGTTGGCAATGTTAAGCAGGCGGCGTTGACGCCGGATGATTTGCGAGAAATCGCGACAGAGAACAAATCGGCGATTTTTGCGTTGGAGCGCGCGGCAAACGAGATTTTCCCGCCGCGGATGCCGAGCAAGTTGGAGCAGGCGTTGCCATTATTTAACCAGTGGCTCGGGGTCCTGTCGGCAAACAATTCCCCATCCACCTCTCCGCCTTCGGCGAACCCGGCGGCGGGGCCCCTTTTGCCACCACCCCTCGCCCATGTTTACCTAACCGACCTCAAGTTGGCGATGGCGCAAGCGGAGGCGCTAGGCAAGGCGACGCCGCTAAACAAATACAAGGCGGAAATTATGGAGCGGGTAGATGACGCTTATCGGTTGAAGGCGGAGAAGAGCACCGAGCGTTTGATGGCCTTGGCCGATGTGTATGAAAAATACAACAATTTGACTAAGGCCGAGGGGCTTTATGACTACAATGACATTATCTTGGCGGCGATTAAGGCGATAGAGGAATACGACGATTTGCGGGCGGAGCTGCAAGAAAAATACCAATATGTGCTGCTGGACGAGTACCAAGACACCAACGCGGCGCAGAGTCGGATTGTAGAGCTATTGTTGGACAATCCGGTTTGGGAGGGGCGGCCGAATGTGCTGGCGGTGGGCGATGACGACCAGGCGATTTACGCTTTTCAGGGGGCGCTTTCGTCTAACTTAACCGATTTTTATCGGCGTTACCAAGACGTCAAGCTAATCAACTTGAGCAAAAACTATCGCTCGGCGGAGTCCATCGTGGATTTTGCGGCGAGTTTTCGGCAGACAATCGCGGATAGTGTGTATAAGGGTTTGGCGGGCCGCGATAAAGAATTGGTAGCGGCGGGAGCTGGCGGGATTGCTGGCGGCGGTCGGGCGGTAATAGAGCGGATTGACTTTAAGAGTGATGTAGCGGAGCGTAATTGGGTGGCGGAGCGAATTAAAGAACTGTTGGCGGCGGGCGAAAGGCCAAGCGAAACCGCGGTTTTGGCGCGCTATAACTCAGAGTTAGAAAGCGGCGCCAAACAACTAGGCGGTGGTAAAATCCGTTACCAAC
>WRKS01000032.1 GCA_009778015.1 Candidatus Saccharimonadota bacterium | reverse complement strand
TGAGTTTAAATTGCGCGCTGATGCGAGAGAACAAGCGTTGGCGATTTTGCGACAACGCGAAGCCGACGGCGAGGATATCTGGACAGATGACAAAATAACTTTTCAAACGATATCCGGCGACCGAACGCAAAAGCTCAACGGATCGGCGTTTAATTTTAGAGTAAACAATAGCACGGTAACAGTCGCCAATATGGCAGATTCCCAGGATAACGCAAGGGCATTCTTAGGGATGGTGCGAATATCGTTAGAGCAAGACGGAGCGGCAGCGGAGGAAGTTGAACAACGAGTGGCAGAAATACTGAGCGAACTAGGCGTCGCGGACGGATTAAGCGAAGTTGATGCAGCCTCAGAAGCGCTGTATAAGAAAAACAGTTATTTATGGCACCATAAAATTGACAGCGCTGACGCCGCACAAGAAGCGGCGGCGTTAAACTTGCAACGGCAAGAAGTGTTCCCGGAATACTTTGCACTTGTGGATGAGGGCAAGCAAGCAGAATACCAAGAAAGATTTGGCGAGCTTTTGCCGGTGCATGAACTCTACACAGCAGACTATGGCGATATCGCAAATATTTTGCAAAACGGATTGCTGAGTTCGTCCGAGCGATACCGCAGGGGATTATTGCGAAGTGGGATGTCTACGTCAACTGACTTCGGCACCGGCGGCGCGGACAGCGTCTTTGTGCGGACACGCAAAAAAGGCGAGTTTAAGCCGACCGAAAAAGCGACGATCGCGTTTAAGCCGGAGATCTACGAACGGACAGATTGGTATGCCTACGGGAACGACGAATACGGACGGACAGACGCGTTGACCTTTGGCAAAAGATTATCGCCGGAAGAATTGTTTGGAAGCACATACCTGAGCAGCACCAACGAACAAATGTTTAGGATGGGTATAGGGCCGAACGCGATTGACGCAGTATACATGCCTACCGAGACAGACCGTGCAGCACTGGTCCAAGAGCTGCAACAGCGTGGTATCACGGAAATCGGCGGCAAAAAGATTGAAGATGTGATACAAGACAGAATGCAGTTATTGGACGAAGTAGAGAAGGCAGACGCGATTGCGCAAGCTGAGCAGTACAAGATAGAGGCCGCAGAAAAGGCAGAGAAGAAGCAAGCTGTTCTGGATGAAGTTGTCAGCGGAGATTTTGAAGAGTTGAGCATTGAAGAAATACAACAGACTCTTGATGATGATAGTGCGGATAGTCTTCTTGTGGTTTTGGAAAAAGCAGTGTCCGACGGTCATAAGACGATAATAGGGCAAAAATTGTATGAAATGATATTGTTGGGTGCGTCATCTAGCGAACTGGAAGAGCTAATGGGGGGAAGCGGCTATGAGGACGGGTTAAAGATAATAAATTATGCGAGATCAATTGGCGTGGACCTAGACAAGGTGTTAGCCGAGATCAAAGAGAAAGAAAAGCGTGAGCAGGAAGAAGGAGAGAATGATGGAGAAGCCTAGTTTTTTTGGAAAATATGAGGTAGATAAAGAAGCGGAAAAGGATGAGGCGATGGATGACAATAAAGCTGAGATGCGAGAAAGATTGCCGGCAGAGGTGTATTTTGTAACATCTGCGGCTGACGACACGGTGTTGGTAGGGTTGAATGTGGAATTAATGGAAGAGGAGAATGGCGACAGAAAGGTCCAGTGGTTTGATACAGTAAAGGAGCGGGCGATCTTGGTTGACGGGATAACCAAGATGGACGATACAGAGATCGTGTTTAAGCGCGAAGCCAAGGACGGCGGCGGCGAGTATTCATTTAAGCCGATGACGCTGGAGACCTACGAGGGCAGCGTAAAAGACAAACTCATGGCAGCGTCTAGCTTTGCTAATCAGAGCGATATGGAAGAGGCGTTCAAGTCAACGCTGAGAGGGTGATAATCAACACGGCACGAGCGAGGCGCAGCGTGTGGCGTTGTCGGCGGTTGGTGGGCGGTTGTTCGCGAAGCCTAGTTAGTTAGCTACACAGCGGACAGTTAAGCCGTTGGCCTTATTGTTGTTGAACGTGCCCGGGTAGACGCCAGTGCTGTTGACGCCCGTGTTCCTGCCAAAAGACGCGCTGTTGAGCGAAGACGACCACCAGCTCGCGTTCGTGGACTGATTGGCGAGATTGCCTGTCGTATTGACGCCGCCGGCCGAAACGGCGCCGAACATCGCCGGGAAGGAGCTAGTCGTGCCCGATGGCTGCCAAAAGCCTTGGCCCGGGCCGGTGTCGTTAGTTGCAGTGGTAATGTTAGCACCGCCAATTGCTACGTTTAGCGCATTCCAATCATTAGGCAAGGCACCCGGTGCCGAACCAACTAGGCCCACTGGGATTCGCCAACCGGCCGGGCAGATGCTACTGCCACCACTACCGAGCGACTCGCCACCTTGGCCGCCAGTTGCACCGACAATACCGGTTGCGGCCATACCGGCACCGGTTGTCGTGTTAGAGACCGTCGCGCAAGATGGTGTGGTGCCTGAGTCTAGGCCGAGTGCGGCGCAGAAGTTATACATAATTTGCCCGCCACAGGTGGATTCCATTACGCCACTGCCTGAAGGCGCGCTATCTGAGCAGTTCATGGTGCCGCCAAGGCCGGCTTGGGTGTTAAGCATAATCTGGCGCCGGTTGTTGGTGGCAGTTAGCGTTGTATCGGCCCAGCCTGCCGTGGTGGTTTGCTGAACAAGGCCACCAACACCGGTGCCATTGCTTGCTACCACATCGCCATAAGTATTAGTGCCGCCGCCGACATAGGCGAGGTTGTCTAGCATCCAGCATTTGCCATCGGGCATCTTGCGAATCTGGTAACTCTGGCCATCACGGGCATCCTGTAAGCTAATTGTATCGCCAATGCTCATCGCCGAACATTGCGTATCTGTAAATTGTTGCATCGCGGTTGGTGCCGGTGGCAAAGCTTGCGCATTGGTGGTTGCGACATAAGTAATATAAGCGCCATAAGCCCCGGGTGGCGTCGTTAGCCCGGCCTGGGCACCATAAGTAATTAGCGTTGGGTTGGTTGCCGCCTCGGACGAGATGTTGGTCGCGGCGATAATCGTCTGCATGGTCGGCACACTCGTAAAGCTGCTGCCCGCATTAAGGTTAAAGCCCCAAGCGCCGGTGGCTGGTGCCGTGCTGCCATCGCCTGTCATCCGGCTGGCAAAGGTCAGGCCAATTAAGACTGCCACGTTATAAGAGACGTTGGCATCCGCCTCACTGGTAACCGAGCCGCCAATCGGCCCAAAACCGCCGGTAGTGTCGCCGGTGCCATCAAAGACGCCGGTGGTTGCGCCCTCGCGCAAAAGCGAGGCGCTGTCCGACTCCATGCTGAGGGTGTAGCCGCCCGGGACGCTTAGCGCCACGCGCACCAAATGCTGGCCAACTGCCGGAGTACCGGAGGAGATGTCGCCACCAGAGAGCTCTAGGTCTAGGGCTTGGTTATCTACTTCGGTGATGGTGATACTGCCGTCTATCGTTACTTGCATTGTGTTGCCCGACACCGCGTCGCTTGCCAGCGGCGCGCCGTAGGAGGCTAGCGGTTGCACCGCTAGCCCAAGACCGATGATTAAAGCAAAACTAAGGATAGTCTTAATTAACTTAGAATGGGGAGACCCCCCCCCTAATATCCAGTATGCCGCGTTTGCCCATAGTTGCCATATTCCTTCCCTTGGTTATGATACTTACTATTATTCTAGCATAGTGCTTATGTAAAGCAAGGGGGTTCGCTGAAAATACTTTAGTGTGCCGCTGACTATATAATAATCAATTGCTGTCAAAATGGCTGTCAAAGTCTACTATAAAATGAAATGCGAAAAAGACAAACTCCCGTGTTAGAGAGTTTTATAGGGGTAAAATAATATAATTGCATGGTACACCCGACAAGATTCGAACTTACGACCTTTGGCTCCGCAAGCCAACGCTCTATCCAGCTGAGCTACGGGTGCAAATGCTAGCAGAAAATAACAGTATAATTAATTTTTGCTAGCCGAAAATGTAAGGTGCGCGGGAATCCCGCATAATGATTATACACTACTACCCCCTAAGATACAAGACTTGCGCGCGGGGCAAGAATCTGATAGGCTATAAGCATGAATAAGGGTAAAATCACACTAGGTGCAAGGTGGGCGAATTTTATGGCACAGACGCGCAAGTTTCCGGCACACCGCCTGAAGGTGATTGCGGTTTACGGGGCTGGCGCGACTGATGTCGCTAACTTTGTGCTTGAGGTCTTGAAGGCAGACGGCCGCAAAGTGGCGATGTTGGCCGACAAGTCGTTTGAGATTGCGGGCCACCGCGAATACGACGACACGCCGTATAAACCAACCGCCGGGCTGTTTCAGCGGTTTTTTGCGGCTTGCCAAAAATCGCAAGTTGAGTTCGCGGTTTTGGAAGTCAATAACGAGGCGATGGGCAAATCGGCGCTTTACAACGTGCCGGTGCATGCTGGCATGATTTTGGCCGGCCAAAGTCCGACTACCTCACAGACGGACGGGCAAAGCATGGAAGAGTTGGTGCAGATTAGCAAGTTTGCGATTATCCCGGATGGCGAGGAGTTCAATAATCTGGCCGCCGGGCGACCAGTAGAAAACACCCTGACCTTTGGCCGCAGCCGCGCCGCGACCTCACGGATTGACCATACCAAGTTTTATAAAAAAGGCACCGAGACCCAACTTCTGCTCGGCGGACGGCGGATTGAACTGGCGACTTTCTTGGCGAACGAAAACGCGCCCGACGATATGGCGGCTGTCGCCGCATTGGCAAGTGCGTTAGAAATTCCAAATGACATTTTAGAATCTGGCATCGCTAACTACGTTCCTGAGAGGTAATGTGGCTAGGACAGACGAAGCGGCCCGACGCCTAGTTGTCATAGACGGTAAGAGTGTGTTTTATCGGGCGTTTTATGCGATGAGCAACTTGCGGACGCCTGGCAAGGGTCAAAAAGGCGAGGTCAGCTATGAGGAAGGCGAGCCGATTGGCGGGGTCTATGGTTTTGCGACCATGCTTTTAGAAATCCAAAAACGCTTTGAGCCGGATATGTGGGCGGTGGCGTGGGACAAGTCGCATACTAACATTAGGCGGCGGCGCGAGATTTACGCTGAATACAAGGCGAACCGCAAGAAGGCGCCGGATGAATTCTATGCGCAGTTACCGCATTTATATGAGCTGTTTGAGGCGTTCCATATCCCGCTCTACGAGTTTGACGATTATGAGGCGGACGATATCATGGGGACGCTCGCCAAACAGGCGAACTCGGACTTGGAAGTTGATTTGGTTAGCAGCGACTTGGATATGCTGCAAGTGTTATACCCGAACGTGCGGTTCTTTGCGCTAAAAACGGGCTTGTCTAATATTGAGGAGTTTGATGAAAAGGCGTTTGAGCGGAAGTTTGGAGTGCTGGCTGATCAGTTCCTAGACCTAAAGGCGCTGAAGGGCGACAGCTCGGATAATATACCGGGTGTGCCGGGCGTTGGGCCCAAGACGGCGGCGGATTTGCTGCGGAAATATGACACGCTAGATAATATATATACGGCGATTGATAACGGTAACCTTGGCGACAAGTTGCTGGAGCGGGCGAGAGTCAAGTTGGAGGAGGGCAAGAAAAGCGCTTATATCTCGCGCGAGCTGGGTGAGTTGCAGTGCGACGCGCCAATCAAGCTGAACAAGAAAACCATGGAGGCGATGGCGGTTAAGATTGACCGCGAGAAATTATGCGAGATTTTTAACAGGTTTGGGTTTAGATCGTTGGCGGCAAAAGTAAATCCTCCATGTGCCCCCGCTCCCGACCTTACGCAGCCCGACTTGACCGCTCCCGACCTTACGCAGCCCGACTTGACGCCTTCTGCTCGCGCTAGGAGAGGGAACCTCTCCTCTTGCCCTACGGGCAATTCACCTCACACTCTCGCAGAAGGCGCACAAGTCGGGAATACAAAGGTCTCGCGCGGGGAT
>WRKS01000031.1 GCA_009778015.1 Candidatus Saccharimonadota bacterium | reverse complement strand
TGATTTTGACGCGGTGCGACTAGGTGTTGCCTCGGCGTCTGACATTGTGAGCTGGAGCTACGGCGAGGTCTTGAAGCCAGAGACGATTAACTACCGAACCCAGAAACCAGAGCGAGACGGCTTGTTTTGCGAGAGGATTTTTGGGCCGGTAAAAGATATCAACCCGAACGACCCACGAATCAAGGGCGTGCGGAGCCGCGAGATGGCGGTGGATCGCGATGGCAACTTGGTAACCAAGAGCATCGCGCGCCGCGAGCGAATGGGCCATATTAAATTGGCGGTGCCGGTAGCGCATATTTGGTTTATGCGAGGCGTGCCTTCTACCATTGGCCAAGTTCTGGATATGACAGTTAAGGACATTGAGCGCGTGGTTTACTTTGCGGCCTTTATGATTACCGATGTAGATGAAGAAGAAAAAGCGAAGCTGGTGGCGACCCTGGAGGAGAATAGTGTCGCGGCGCGCGACGCGATTAAAATGCGCTACGAAGAGCTACGTAAAAACGAGGGCGCCAATACCGAAGAACTGAATGCGGCAGAGACCAAAGAGAGCGAAGAGTTTGAAAAGAGCTATCAACTGCAAAAAGAACAGCTGGACAAGCTGGTTAAGGGAGGTTTGATTTCCGAGATGGATTATAATGGTCTATCGGACGAGCACGCCGACTTGATTCGTGTAGAGATGGGCGCGCGGGCGATTAGCAAGTTCCTAGAGGATGTCAACGTGGATGAAATGATTGCGAAGTTGAACGAAGAGGCCGAGAAATCAACCGGGCTAAAGGCCAAGCGAATCGCCAAGCGGCTAAAGACCTTTGAGTCGTTGGCGCAGGCCGATATTAGCCCAAATGATTTGATCTTGACGGTGTTGCCGGTTATCCCACCGGATTTACGGCCGATTATCAGCCTTTCGGGCGGCCGCTTTGCGGTATCTGATCTAAACGACCTCTACCGCCGCGTGATTAATCGCAACAACCGCTTGAAGCGACTACTAGAGCTGCGAGCACCAGAGGTGATTTGCCGAAACGAAATGCGAATGTTGCAAGAGGCGGTGGACGCCTTGATTGACGGCTCTAATCCGCGCTCAGTGCGTGCGGCAAACGCCGCTGGAGGCCGCCGCAGGCGCCTTAAGTCGCTAGCCGACATCCTTAAGGGCAAACAAGGTCGGTTCCGCCAGAACTTGCTGGGCAAGCGCGTGGACTACTCGGGCCGTTCGGTTATCGTGGTTGGTCCGGAACTAAAGATTGACCAATGCGGCTTACCTAAGCAGATGGCGCTGGAACTATTCCGCCCGTTTGTGGTGTCTTGGTTGGTCCGCGGTGAGCATGCCAGCTCGGTTCGCGCCGCCAATAACATGATTGACGCCCAAAACGAGTTGATTTGGGATGCGCTGGACGACGCGATTCAAGGCCGCTATGTGCTCTTAAACCGCGCGCCGTCGCTACACCGACTGAGTATCCAAGCCTTCCAGCCAAAATTGGTGGAGGGGCATGCTATCCGTCTGCACCCGCTAGTCGCGGAAGGCTTTAACGCCGACTACGACGGCGACCAGATGGCGGTCCACTTGCCGCTTTCAGCGGCCGCACAAGAAGAGGCAAAGACTTTTGTCTCAAGCGTTAATAACTTGATTAAGCCGGCGGACGGCGAAGCGGTCCTCGCTATCTACCAGGACGTGGTCTTGGGTGCGTATTACGTGACCATGGATAGCTCTGACGCAACGGCAACGCCAGTTCAGTTCTCGTCTCTAGAAGAGGCAGAGCTAGCGTTTGACCGCGGTGCAATCACGCTACATAGTCCGATTCGGGCCTTGGTTAAAGGCGAAACGCGCGAGACAACTTGGGGTCGTGTGCTCTTGAATGAGTGCTTGCCCGAGGACTTCCCATACGATAACTCAGTGATGACCAGCAAGCGGATTAAGGCGCTGCTGCGTGAGATTTTTGAGCAATACGGCAACGAGATGATGGCAAAAACCGCCGATGCGATTAAGACACTCTCGTTCTACTATGAGACCTATGCCGGTGTGTCTACCGCTAAAGACGACTACATCTCGCTACCGGAAACCGCCAAAATTATCGCCGAGGCCGAGGGCCGCGAGGCGATGATTGCCGACCAGTTTGACAATGGTCTTTTGAACGAAGAAGAGCGTTACAGGGCGACGGTGGGCAGTTGGCGCGAGGCGGACGCCGAGATTAAAAACTTGGTAACCGACAAACTAAAGAGCATGGACACCAACATCTCGCTGATGGTTAACTCCGGTGCCCGCGGTTCGGCTTCTAACGTGAAGTTGGCCAGCGCGATGATCGGGATTATGGTTGACGTCTACAACCACGAGATTGAGCTTCCGGTGCGAGGCAGCTTTAAGTCGGGCTTGAGCCCGCTAGAGTCCTTTGTGGCGTCGCGAGGCGCGCGCCAAGGTTTGGTCTCTACGGCGCTTAAGACAGCCGACTCGGGCTATCTAACCCGCCGCTTGGTGGATGTGGCGCAAGATATCTTTACCGACGACATTGACAACAGCAAAGACCTTGGCTATGCAATCTACCGCTCAGAAAGCGAAGAGACGATGATTGCTTTTGCCGACCGCTTAAAAGGCCGCTTTGCAGCCGAGGACGTAGAAGGCTATGTCCAGAAGGGCGAGCTAATCACACCAGAAATCGCGACGAACATCGCCGACGACAGCAACGTAGAGAGCGTAAAGATTGAAAGTATTTTGACGACCCCAATCTTAGACGCCGTGCCGCGCACCGCCTATGGCTACGACATGGCAAAATGGAAAACAATTGACGCTTACCAACCGGTTGGCGTGATTGCGGCGCAGAGCGTCGGCGAGCCGGGCACCCAGCTGACACTGGACACCTTCCACTCCTCGGGCGTGGCTGGTTCGGGCGCGGTGGCGCAAGGTTTGCCGCGGGTTGAGGAGCTGTTGGAAGCTCGCACGCCAAAGGGCCAAGCTTTGATGGCGACTCTGGATGGGATAGTAGAGATTAAGCAAGAGGGCGCGACCCAAACGCTGACTATCACGCCAAGCAGCGGCAAGGTGGAGACGTTGGCGCTGGGCGATCGTAAGGTCCAAGTCAAGGATGGTAAAAACGTCAAAGCGGGCGACGTCTTGGCGGCCAAAGAGGACGGCAAAGAGCCGCTAGTGGCGCCATTTACCGGCAACGTCCAGATTACTGACGACGCGCTAGTGCTTACCGGTAAGCCGGCTAACCCAGCTAACTTTACGGTTAGCCGCGACATTAACTTTGTGGTCCAGAATGGCGCAGAGGTGGAGGCGGGCGATCGCTTGACACTAGGCTCGCTAAACTTGCAAGATTTGATGAAGTATAAGGGTATTGAGGCGACTGAGCGCTATATTTTGAACGAGGTGCTCCGTATCTACGCGGCACAAGGCCAAAATATCGCCGACAAGCACCTTGAGATTATCGTGCGGCAAATGTTTAGCCGCGTGATTATTGAGGAGCCAATGGACAGCCACTTTATCGCCGGCGAGATTCGCTCGCTAGCAAGCGTGGTAGAGGCGAACAAAAAACTAGAGCTAGAGGGTAAAAAACCAGCAGAGTATACCCGTCAGATTTTGGGTATTACCAAGGTTGCGGTTTACTCCGACAGCTTCTTATCGGCGGCGTCCTTCCAGGATACGACCCGCTTCTTAATCCTAGCGGCGATTTCGGGCCAGGTGGACAATCTCCGTGGCTTGAAGGAGAACGTGATTATCGGCCGCAAGATTCCGGTAGGCACGGGAATTTCGTCGGAAGCTCCCTAACTTGCGCGCGCTAGACACTTATGCTATTATAGTAGGTGAGATGTTTAAGAAAAGAACAGTCCGCGATATTGCAGTTAAAAACAAAGTCGTGTTGTTGCGCACTGATTATAATGTGCCGATTCAGCGCGGCAGAATTACCGATGATTACCGGGTTACCGCCTCGCTACCGACTATAGAGTATCTGCTGGAGCATGGCGCCAAGCAGGTGGTAATTATCTCGCATTTGGGGCGGCCGACGGGCAAGGAGCGGGATTTTTCGCTAGAGCCGGTTGCCAAACGGCTAGAAAAACTGCTAAGGATGCCGGTTTACTTCCAGACGAGCGGCAAAACAATACCGAGTGAGCCAAAGATAGTAATGCTAGAGAACTTACGCTTTGACAAGGGCGAGGAGGCCGGCAGCGCCAGCTTTGCCAAGAAACTGATTGCGCAGACCAAGGCCGAGCTGTTTGTGCAAGACGCCTTTGGCCTAGTGCACAGGGCGCATGCTTCTATGGTGGCGATTACTAAGTTGCTGCCAAGCGTGGCCGGCCTATTGCTAGAGAAAGAGGTAGACTCGGTAACAAAAACCATGGCGCGACCTAAGCGGCCGCTAATCGCCATCATTGGTGGCGTTAAGGTGGAGGACAAGCAGCCGTTGATTGATTTGTTCGCCAAGACAGCAGACACCGTGGCCCTGGGTGGCCGTTTGGGGATTAACTTTAATAATACAGCCGGCAATGTGATTGTGCCGTTGGATTATGTTTATGGCAAAGATGGCGAGCCGTATGATATCGGCGCGATTTCTACCGCGACCATCGTAGATTTGGTTAAGCAGGCCAAGACGGTAATTTGGAACGGCGTGGTCGGCAAGGTAGAGGAGAGGGAGTTTGCGGAGGCGTCAAAAGTTATTGCCGAGGAGATTGGCCTTTCTGACGTAACATCGTTGATTTTGGGTGGCGATACGTCTAGTTTTGTCTTAGACCTAAAAACTCACGACCCGGAGCTAGAATACACGCTAGTGTCCACCGGCGGTGGGTCGGCACTAGAGCTGATTTTGGGCAAGAAGCTGCCGGGCTTAGATGCGTTGCCTAATAAAGCCAAATAGTTTAGGGGGTGAGGCGGCGCCAGCCAAGGGTGGGTGGCATTAGCCAGCCCGGCGTTAGCGCAAGATACGCTCGTCCGGGCATTGGCGGAGGACTTTTTGCATCGCTTTTTTCTCGGGGGCGGTGATACTTAGGTTATTCTTATACTTGACCGAAATCTGGAGATTGACCATAATGCAGTGCGCGGCTCGGTTGGAGGGCAGCCAATGGTCGGCACTGAAGTCGGACTTTTCCATGTTAGCCGGCCCGTCCACGGCCAAAAGATTAATCGGGTCGTTGGCGAACTTATGGCGTTCTTGGCTGTCTCGCTCGTGCATGCCGCTTTGCCAACCGTTAGAAAGGGCGACGACGTGGTCAATTTGGACGGCGCTGGAGTTTTCGCCCCGCGTAAAATAAATTGTCTCACCGGTGTAGAGATCGTCCAATTTGCCGCTAAGAACCAAGCAGCCGTCCAGCACAACATCGGATAAGTCGCGGGCCAAAATCACATTACGGGTGTCGCAACCGTCAATCGTGCCCCAGCCGTTGCCGAACAAATCGCGCTTGTAGCCGGGGGTGGTCTCGTCGTCGCGGACAACTAAGGCTTCTAAGACCTCCGCCGCCCGTTGGTCGTCGGTGGAGCCGGTGGTCATTTGGGGGACGGGCGAGAAGGCGCCGCTAACGAGCGAATAGAGCAAGAAGCCAACGACGGCAGCGACCAGCGCAAAAACTCGGCGCTGCAAGTGGACTTTGGTGTCTTTTGTCATATATCTATGATATCATATAGACATGTTGCCGTTTCATACTTTGCTATTTATCTTTGCCTTTTGTGCGGCCCTAGGGTGGGTTTATGAGATGATTGCCTATGCCTGCATGCGGCGGCGGTTGACCTTTCGCGGGTTGCTGGTGGGGCCGTTTTTGCCGATATATGGCTTTGGTGGCGTGGTAATTATTTTACTCGGGCACAATACAGAGGCCTCGCCAATCGTGCTCTTTTTGGTCGGGATGGCGGTGGCGACCGTTTTTGAGTATCTGGCCTCGGTCTTTTTGGAGCTGACCTTTAAGATGTCGTGGTGGGATTACGACCACTTTAAACTTAACTACAAAGGCAAGGTGGCGCTTTTGCCGTCTTTGTAGTTAA
>WRKS01000030.1 GCA_009778015.1 Candidatus Saccharimonadota bacterium | reverse complement strand
TACTCCCGACCCAAAATCTCGTCCGTCAAATTCGCAAATACCGGGTGTGGTTTGCCTTTTTCCAGCAGCCCGCCCGAGACCTCGCCTTTTTGGTTGCAGCGCAGCATCAAGCTTTGGTAATCTCGCGCCTGCGCGCCTTTTGCATTTAACTCCCCAACAATCTCCAGCGCCCGCGCCAAAATCTCCGGCCGCTCTAGGCTAGATGTCTCAATCGGGATCTTTTTATAGCTCCTGCGCTGATGCGCCGCCAACTTAATTTTGCTTTCCTCGTTATCCCAATACAAGGCATATTCCATTTTGTTGCGGTAAAAATACTCCTTGCCATCGGTCGCGATTTCCAACTCAGGCAGCCGAATATCGGACATAAAAAACGTGTCCTGCACCAACTCTTTTTTTAGTCTTAGCTCATCCTCATATGCGATGTTTTGCAGCGGCGAGGTGGACTCGCATTGCGCGTCTCGCGGCTCTACTCGCCGCAAACGCTCCAACCGCGCCGCCAGCTCCGGGCTCACAGATTAGCAACCTCTACCCGCACCTGCTCCATTGTGTCCCGATCCCGCACCGTCACCGTGCCATCTTCCAGAGTCTCAAAGTCTACCACCACGCATTTTGGCGTGCCGATTTCGTCTTGGCGGCGGTAGCGTTTGCCGATATTGCCGTTGTCGTCCCAAGTTACAAAACCGTATTTCTGCTTAAGCAAATTAAACACCTCGCGCGCCTTCTCTACCAATTCCGGCTTATTCTTAAGCAGCGGCGAGACACAAAACTTATACGGCGCTAGTTCCTCCGGCAGTTTCAGCACCACGCGCTTATCCTCGCCCTCGCCCTCCTCGGCGTAGGCACTACACAAAACCGCCATAATCAAGCGCTCGGTCCCGATGCTCGGCTCAATCACGTGCGGCACCAGCTTGGCTTTGCTGTGCTTGTCAATATATTCCATATTGCGGCCCGAAGCCTTTTGGATATTCATTAGGTCAAAGTCGGTGCGGTAAGCAATCCCCATCAGCTCCTTGCGCCCCACCGGATAGTCAAACTCAATATCAATCGTCCGCTTAGAATAGTGCGCTCGGTCCTCATCCGGCACTTCCAAATCATGTGTCTTTTCACGCGGCAAGCCCAGGCTCTCTAACCATGCATGATAATCGGCCACCCATGCCTCAAACAATATCTCCCAATCCTTCGGGTCGCAAAAATACTCAATTTCCATTTGGTTAAACTCGCGGCTCCGAAACACAAAGTCGCGCGGGCTAATTTCGTTGCGAAACGCCTTACCCACTTGCGCGATACCAAACGGCAAATCCGGATAAATCGTATCCACGATATTTTTGTAGTTGGTAAAAATCCCCTGCGCCGTCTCCGGCCTTAAATACGCGACACTAGAATCGTCCGTTACCGGCCCGACGTGCGTGCTAAACATCATGTTAAACATCCGCGCCTCGCCCAGCGGGTTGCCGTCCGGGCTTTTGAGCCCCTTTTCTTTGACCAGCGCCTGCATTTTTGCTAGCGTTAGGCCTTTTACGTCAATCCCGGCATCCTCTAGCAGGTGGTCCAAGCGGTGCCGCTTGTGATTAACCGTGTCCTCAATCAACGGGTCGGCAAAAGTCGCCACATGGCCGCTGGCCTCCCAAACCTTCGGGTTCATAATAATGCTCGCGTCCACCGCATACATATCTTCTCGGCCATCCACAAAAGTCTTGTAAAAACCGTTTTCTAAATTGCGCTTTAGCAATAATCCGAGCGGACCATAGTCCCATGTCCCGGCCAAGCCGCCATAAACTTCACTACCCGGAAATATAAAACCACGTCGCTTGCATAAACTTACAATGTCTTCCATAATAAATATTATATCATAAGACCTTATCCAAAAGCTCGCCCAGTTCTCGCACCGCGCTAAAACCCATCGCCCCCGGCACCGCGCCATTAGTCATTACCACCACCGCGTAAGTCCGAGGCGCCGCGCCAGTCGCTCCGTTCGCGTTAATCTCCACAATCGCCGCGTCATGCCATTCTTGCTGTCGGTTCCAACCCACCTTGTTATAAACTTTCACATCGGACGAGAACCCGCTGGCCAAACCTCGCCTAAATAGATCCGGCTGGTTTAGCATAGAGTCCAAATACTTTGCCCGACTCTCTGCGTTCAGCTCCGCTCCATCCCAAATTCGCCGCAGCTCATTGTAGGCGTCCAGCGCGCTCATGTTGGTTGTCGCCTTGTCTCGCCCCACCACGTTCCACAACGCTTCCGGACATTGAATATCGCTCCGCCGAATCGCCAAATCCAAACAACCGCCAAAAGTCACGCTGGTCGGCGGCCCCAACGACATATCCGGCCTCACCTCTTGGTGGTTCGGCAAAAAGACCGCGTCGGCGTCACGCGTGCCATTTTGCACCAATTTGTAGCCTTCTGTCACGACCGCCATTTTGTAGAGACTGGCGCTAAAAAACTTCCGCGTGCTGTTCAGCTCCGCCGCCACGCGCCCGCGCCCGATGTCATATATATAGACGCCGACGTTTCGGCCGCGCGCCCACTCGTTGACCACCTCTTGCGCAGTTTGCGGGCCCAGTTTGTCGGCGTCTTTTGGCCGCGCCCGCCCCAGCCGCTCCAAGAACTGCTCTTGCGCCGCTACCTCCACCACCTCTACCTGCATCCGCGCTTCAAAAAAGGTGGTCTGAATCCGGGAAGACAACAGCCGCCCCTGATAAAAATAATGCGTCAAGATCAAGCTGCGCGAATTACCCGGCCAAGTGTATTGGTCAAACCACAAATTACCCAACCCGTAATAAATCGGCACGCCCTTGTAGATTTCATAAGTTTGCGGTTGATGCGCGCTACTGCCGACCACCATGTCGGCGCCGTAATCCGCCATTGCCCTAAACATGCTCTGCTGCCCCTGAATCGGATAATCGCAAGCCGGCATCTCGGTCCCGCGCGCCGGATACGAATAACACTCCGAATACTGTATATGCACAATTACAAACGCCCCGGCCGCCTTGGCCGCCTCTATATCCTCTTTCGCCTTGGCATGGCCAAACGCGTTGGCGCCGGCCCGATTCGGCCCGGAGAGCGCCGGGCTGCCCGGTCCATCCGCCGCGTTATACCCCAGCACCACCACATGACTATCTTTTGCTTTAATCTCATGTGGCACCCGGGCGGCCGCCGTATCCATACCCCCCCCAAAGGTCTGAATGCCCAGCTCGTGATACTTGTTAATTGACGCCGCGTTCCATTGCGCGCCATAATCGTTGTTATGATTGCCGGTCAACTCCACCAAGTTGATGCCGCTGTCGGTAATCGCGTCCATCATCGCCCAAGGACTGCAAAAAACCATTGTTGTCCCGGTGGTAAACCGGCAATTATCGGTAAACGAGACTTCATTGCTCGTGTGCACCACATCGGCCTTGCGCAAAACCGGCCCAATCTTTTCGCTAAAATAGGTTGCATCCCCGCCCACCTCGTCTAAGCGCCGAATCATGCCCCGCGTCAACGCCGTCACACCGGTTTGCGTAAAACTAAGCACCTCCTCGTGACCCAGCAAATGATCCAGCGGGAACTGATCGTCCACCATTAGCACCTTGCGCGTCAAGTCTAAGTCCTCTATCGCCACCATCTCCACGTCATGGTCCAAAAGCCACGCCTCGTCTGCCAGCTGCTCGCTCGTAATCGCCTGCCGCGCGTCATAAAAACTCACTGTCGGCACCTTGGTCTCATACCAAGCCGGCGCCGGCTCTTCTACCGCCACCTCATCGCCGCTAGAGTCTATGGTCCGCCAATTCGCGTTTAACCAAATCAAGCCCCCGATTAGCAAAATCGTGCCCACACCGCCAGAGATAATCGCAACCCACTTTTGACGCGACATCTTCCAGCGCCTTTTTGACGCCAGTTTCTCTATTTTTGGCCCGTCCTCTAGCCCTCTCGTTGCTCGCGTTGTTTTTTCGGATCGTTTCATAAGCACATTATATCATTTGACGACGCGCCGCTTGCAGTAAGTGCGCAAACAAAGTCGCCACCGTCACCGGCCCGACGCCGCCGGTTTTTCTGGTTAGGGTTAAGTCGGTTCGCTCCAAAACTTCCGGCGCGAAATCGCCGCTAACGCCGTTTTTATCAGTCGCCGTGCCAGCGTCCACCACCACCGCGCCCTCTTTTAGCATCTCGGATTTAACCAACCCCGCCACGCCCGTGCCGCTGACCACCACATCAAAATTCGGCAATTCGGTTGGCAAACGCTCGCTATCCTTGCTCCGAAAAACCGTAATATCATGGCCCATTTGCTCCCACATCTTGGCCAGCGGCTTGCCCACCAACCGGCCGTAGCCAATAATCGCGATCTTTTTACCCGCCAGTTCCACATCGTGGCCAACCAACAAAAAGTTGATCGCCTCTGCCGTCGCACTCGCAAAAATCTGTTTGCTCGCCGCGCCCGGCTGGCCCGGCGACGAAGCCGCCTGCTCGTTTAGCCCATCCACGTCTTTTGCCGGGTCAATCGTATCTAAAACCGAATAATCGCCCAAAATCGGCAACTGCACAATTATGCCATGGATGCTTTTGTCTTGATTCGCCGCCGCAACCACCGCCGCCAAATCTTCTGGCTTGACGATTTTGTATTCTGCCACCGCCCCAATCTCCGCGGCATATTGCATTTTTTTGTTTACATAAATCTCGCTAATTTGGTTCGGGTGATCTTGCAAAATCAAGAGTTTTGGCGCCCAATCTTTGGCCACCGACTCGCCCTTGCCTGTCTCACCGCCTCGCGAAATCGCCGCCTTTTCTGCCCACGCGCCTTTTAGCCGCCGCACTTCGGTCGCTTGCTCCTCTTGCATATAACTCGCAAGCTCCGCTCCGTCAAGCCAGACAGGGGACCGAGACAACCTACGGTTTTCTCGGCGCTCGGTCGGCAAAGCCGAGCCTAAACGCCTAGCCTCGCTGCTCTTTCCCTCTGTCATGTCATCTCCACCGGCTCTTGTTCTAGGCGGAAGCCAAACTTTTTCTCCACCGCCCAAACAATCCGCTCCCTCGCCCGCGCCAAGTCCGAATAGCCGCGCGCACTGTCGTTAATCAAAATCAAACTCGCCTTATCGCTCACTCGCACCCCATAAAAAGTGCGGCCAGACAGCCCCGCGTGCTGAATCAACCAGCCCGAGTTGACGATATTTTGCCCATTTTCGCGCCAGACTTCAATGCCTTTGGCCCGCGCCGACTCCGCCTCTTTATCGCTCAAATAAATGTTCTTAAAGAACGAGCCCGCGCTCGCCTCAAACCGCAGATCCGGCATCTTGGTCTCGCGCACTTGCGCCACCGCAAAACGGATTTTCTCCGGCGAATAATCCTTAATGTTATGCTCTTCCAGATAACGCTGCAAACTGGTATAAAACGGCGGCTTCATCTGACCCTTTTTCAGTTTTAGCACCACGTGTGTGATAAAATAGCGCCCCGCCTCCGGGCCTTGATTAAAGATGCTCTTGCGATAGGCAAACCCACACTCTTCGTTCGTGAAGGTCCGCATGCCCCGCGCCTCCATGTCGTAGCATTCCACTTTCTCTAAAACTTGGCAGATTTCTTGCCCGTAAGCGCCGACATTTTGCACCGGCGCCGCGCCCATCGTGCCGGGGATGCTGGTCAGACCCTCCATGCCGGTGTAGCCGCGCTCGCACAAGATTTTGACGATATCGTCCAAAACCTCGCCACCGCCCACGCGGACGGTAATTTCGCGCGTGGTTTGTTTAATAATTTCAAAACCGCGAATCCGGCATAGCAACACCACACCATCAAAGCCCTCGTCGCGGCCAATGATATTGGCGCCGCCGCCCATCACAAAAGTCGGCAGCTGCTTTTCTGCCGCAAAATCCAACCATTTCGCAATCTCGCCCGCCTCCTCAATCTCTGCCACATACCGCGCTGGCCCGCCAATCTTCATCGTGGTCAACTCGCTGATTTTTACATTTTCTTCTAGCATTCGCCGCCTAAATAATTATCT
>WRKS01000029.1 GCA_009778015.1 Candidatus Saccharimonadota bacterium | reverse complement strand
CTCGTCAAAGATGTGCGCCATGAATCGTCCGGCTGCCGCCCGCGCCTTCTCGGCGAATTCGGGAGGTTCGTGAATCAGCATCAAATCTTCATCGGTCAGAAGCTCGCTCTTGCCATGCTGACGCAGGCCGGCACTCTGCTCTATCCGCTTGCCAATTTTGCGGCGATCCAAGTCCATCTCGGCCAGCAAAAAGCCGTCCATACTCCCCGCCCCCTCTACTAGCCGCTCCGGGGTCTTCTCGTCGTCAATCGCCACAAAATAACACAGACTCGGCTTTTCGCCACGCCCCACCCGGCCGCGCAACTGGTGTAGCTGACTCAAGCCAAACGTATCGGCATCGCGAATCACAATCATTGTCGCGTTCGGATTATCCACACCCACCTCAATCACCGAAGTCGCCACCAAAATCCCCGTTTTGCCGTTGTAAAAATCCCACATTTTTTGGTCTTTATCAAGCGCGTCCAGACCCCCGTGCAAATAGTCCACCTCGGCCACATCCTTAAACGCCGTTTTCAGCTCCTTGAATTCGCGCTCCAAGGTCGGTCGGCTGTCATCACCCTCGTCCTCAGAAATCCTTGGGCAAACATAATAAATCTGTTCGCCACGCGCCAAAGTCTCGCGCATCGCCTTATGAATCTTCGTCATCTCTATCGGTTTCGCCGTCCGCGACTCTATCTCAGCGCGACCCTTCGGCTTCTGCCTGATATTAGATATCTCCAAATTGCCATGATGCGCCAAAAACAAACTGCGCGGAATCGGCGTCGCCGTCATAGAAACCAAGTGTGGCAAAGTCTCGCCCCGCATCAGCGCCAGCCGCTGCCCCACACCAAACCGCTGCTGTTCGTCCACTACCGCCAGCGCCAAATCGCTAAACTCCACGCCATCAGACAAGATCGCCGTCGTGCCAATCACAATTTGCGCCCTGCCGTCCGCAATCTCCTCGTGAATTTGTTGCTTGTCCTGGCTCGCGCCAGTCAATAAACGCACTTCCAGCCCCAATTTGCCAAACAGCTTGCCAAAACTCTCATAATGTTGCATAGCAAGGACTGAAGTTGGTGCCAAAATCACCGCCTGATGCCCGCGCAGAGCCGTATAAACCGCCAATACAAAAGCAACCGCTGTCTTGCCGGAGCCCACATCACCCTGAATCAGCCGATTGGTCGGGTGCTTCTTGACCAAATCCTTGGCGGTGGCCAGCGTTACCTTTTTTTGGTCCTCTGTCATCGCAAAAGGCAACATTTTGATTATTTTGTCAAGCGCTGCCTCGTCATAATCAATCGGCACGCTCGCCATCTTTTCCATCTCAAAGGCATCCATCTCACCAGCCAGATACATGATAAATAGCCGCTCAAACGCCATCCGTAGTTTGCCATTTTGCACCTGCTCGTCGTTCTCGGCAAAATGTAGCGCATAGAGCGCCTTAAAATGCGGCCAGATCCCATAATCGGCAAAACTCGGCATTGTCAACGGAAACTTATTAAAATAACCCCTTAGCCCATACATCATTTTACCAATGCCATTAGCGCTAAGAGTATTGTTAATCGGCCGGTAAGCGGCGACATACCGCCCGCGCTCGCGCAAAATCTTTTCGTCAATGATTTTTGGGCTGGTAATACCAAACGAATCGCGGTAAAAGCCAAATTTGCCATAAATCATAGCCGATGGCTTGGTTTTTAGCTCTTTTTCTATATAGGGCTGGTTAAACCAAGTTACCTTGACCGCACCGGTTTCGTCTGTCAGCTCCGCCGCGGTAATTACATGGCGGCGCGCCCGCCGGGTCACTACATTCTTAATCTGCCCCCGAACCGTAACAATCTTGCCCTCGTGCTCCATTAAGTCGGCGATTTTCGGCATATTGCGGTAGTCGTAATACTTGTTAGGCAACACGCCCTCCACCAAATCGCCCAGCGTAAAGATACCTCGCGCCGCCAAATCCTCCATGCTCTTTTTACCGATCCCGGCAATCTCGCCGACCGGCATAGCAAGTAGGTTCTCGCCCTCTTTGGTTGTCATATTGTGATTATATCACGACTCGCTTAAGCAACCTGTCGTATTAAGATATGATATAATCAAAAAAAGAATAAAGGAGGCTCGGCGTTAGCCGTTTAGTATTATGAAAAAAGTTTTAGCGTTTGACTTGGACAAGACCTTGAATCAGTCCAAAATGCCCATCCCGCCTAAAATGGCGAATATTTTTAGTGAGATTTTAGGCTATTATCCGGCTTGCGTCATCTCGGGCCAAAAATACGATCAATTTGACGTCCAGGTTCTCCAGCCGCTCTTGGCAGCTGGCGCCACCGAGGCCCAACTGGAAAATCTCCATCTGATGGTCGGCCAAGGCACGCAATATTATGTGCGCAAGGACGGCGAATGGGCGCAAGTCTATAACGAGGCGCTGACCGACGCGCAAGCCAAAGAACTGAGCGAAGCGCTAGAAAAGGCCGCCCGCGAACTAGGCTACTGGGTAGAACTAACCAACGGCGACGAAATCATTGAAAACCGCGAGAGCATGATCGCCTACTCGGCGCTCGGACAAGCCGCCAGCCTCAAGGACAAAGAGGCGTGGGACCCGGACATGGCCAAACGCAACCAAATCGCCAAACGCGCGGCAGAGCTTGCCCCCGGTTATGACTTTGAGGTCGGTGGCACCACCACCATTAACGCCTTTATGCCCGGCATGAACAAAGTCTTTGGCATGACCAAACTAATGGACGCGCTAAAAGTCACCGCCAGCGACATCCTTTATTTTGGCGATATGACCCAACCGGGCGGTAACGACTACCCGG
The DNA here is from genome assembly GCA_009778015.1 of Candidatus Saccharimonadota bacterium. Classification (GTDB taxonomy): domain Bacteria; phylum Patescibacteriota; class Saccharimonadia; order Saccharimonadales; family Saccharimonadaceae; genus WQUV01. The sequence continues at coordinate 3,274 of WRKS01000029.1, read as the reverse complement.
TGGTAGAGATGGGCATAGAGACCATCACGGTAGAAAAATGGGAAGATACCGCCTTTGCTTTAAGCGGTATCCTTGGTATCAATAAATAATTGAGTAACTACCGGGTCGGCCTGCTCGCTTATCGGCTAGCGACGCTGTTTCGGCCGCAGTTAAAGCCCTCGGCGGTCCAGCGCTTCTGGAGCTCTTCACGCGTGTAATTAGCGGTTAGTGTGCCGTCGGCGTTCTTGTCCGGCTGCAAGCCAAATTGGCGTAATTGCGCGTCGCTGAGCATACTAATCAATGGGTTATTAGCCAAGCGCGCCGAAAGAGTCATCTTGATGCCGGTGTTCTTTGAGCTGCTCCAAGCCACTGAAAAACCCCGAGTCGCTTTGGGATATTTTGCGTCAAAGGCTTTTTTATACTCCGCCTCGCGCACCGCGACTTGCTCCGGCTTGCTAAAGCTAAAGATGTTGGTCACAAACAACTCGTTCGGGGTGTTTTGCACGGTAAAGGTTACGCGACGCTCTACCGCCATATTGTCAAAGCCCTTAAAGCCATAGAGGCTGTCGGTCTTGCGATCAGCTATACAGACCAAATCGGCGATTTTTTCCGGGGTATCTATGACTTTACCACCGTCTTTTGGACTTTCTTCGTTAGAGTTGTCGCCTTCCGGAAAGCCCGGGTCGCCCTCATCTTCGCGCCAGTCCTCGTGGCCGTTGTCGCCGGCGATATAATCCGGTTTGACCACATCGCCCGCCGAACGGGTCCAGACAAATGTCAAAATAATTAGAGCTGTTACGACCGCCGCGCCGGCTAGTCCGGCAATCGCCGCCGCTGGGTTTTGACGGATTTTGTCGCGCAGCGCACCTGCCCGCGCCTTGGCTATCAGACCAACCGCGGCCACTTTGGTGCCGAAGTTCTCGCTGGCACCGCTCTCAATCGCGTAAGGGTCCAACTCCAGCTCGGGCGCTGTCGGCATTGCCGCCCCCGTCGCTTGGAAGGTATCCGCCGTTAGCGGCTGGACCGCTTCCTCTGTCTCGCTCTCGGCCGCCACCTCTGGCGCCGCTGGCTTATTGTCCCATGGTGCAAACTTGTCGCGCAGATTAATCTGCTCGTCTTTGTTGAGCGGGATAATCGGCTCGCCGTCCTCGTCCAAAGGCGGCAAAGGCATATAACCATGCTCTTCTGGCTTGTAGTTCTTCTTTCCCATGTCTTCTCTTATCCTTATTATATTAAAAAGTGGCACCTTGGCCACCTCTCTTCACCTTTATTTTAACATAGTCGTTATGTTATGTCAATAGCTTTCACATACTTTGCCTCTATTATAAGAACGCACCCATTATACTGCGAAAATCCAAAAACATCGTCCTATTTTCGCTTTATTTTGCTATAATAAAAATATATGCATAAGCGGAGGGTTTGGAGATGGCGAGTTTTGACGGCAGGCTGCCTCGCCGCCGCGCTACTGCTCGCCGCCGCCGCTTTCTTTAATTATTTGCGCCCCTCTCTTGCCGCCGGCAGCTCCTCGGTTGATTACACTTATCTAGGCGATATCGGCAATGTCGCCTCCGCCTGGTCCGAAAACGGCGACCTCGTTAACCCGACCATGATCGCCTACTCCGCCGGCAGCTCCAACCTGGTTTTTATTTACTGCGACTCTACCGCTATGCCCTACGCTGGCGGTGGCCTCATCTCGGCTCAAACTAACCCGGCCAACTGGCGCACCATCGTCATTTTTAGTGACCACGGCGACGGCACCTTTACCTATCAGAGCATGGTCACCATTGAAATCGCTAGCTCAAGCTTCTCGTTTAATGGCGGCGCGCCGCAAGGCATGACGGTAGACAACAACGGCGTCATCTACCTCACTGCACCCACCAACGCGTTGGTCGCCGTCTATCAAGCCGACCCGACCACCCCAACCGTCCAAACGCCAACTTTCCTCGGCCCCACCTCTGCCGCCAACGGCTACACCGGCTCAGTCCTCGGCGCGCCTAGTATTGACCACACCGACGGCTCCGTTATCGTCGGCGGCACCTTTGACAGCGGCTCGGCCGGCAACTACGCCACCTACGGCGTCGCCAAGATGGACCCCACAAGCCCTACCGCCGCCACCGACATCCCCGCGCTCTTCGTCCCCTATAATAGCGGCAGCAATAGCTACTATGTACAAAATGTCGCGGTCTCGTCCAGCGGCAACCACCTGGCCGCCGGCTATTTCAGCATCAACGGCCAATCTTACAATGTCATCCAAGTGGATCTAACCAGCGGCGCGATTACCCCCATTACCCCACCCAATGTCGCCGGCCTCAATAACACGCAAGAATCCGCCTCAATTTACGGCATGAACTCGCTGAAGTCGGATGCCAACGGCAACATCTACCTCTCTGGCAGCTTCGGCGTTAACAGCGCCGGGCAATATCAGGCTTCCTCGTTGCTCAAACTGGACCAAGACGGCAACTTTGTCACCGACATCGCCCCACAAACCAATACCACCGATACCACGGGCTCACTCAACAACCCTAACATGCTGGCCGTCAACGGCTTTAACCAATGGGTCTATATCGTGGACACCGCCAATTCCGCCGGTGCCGCTGTCCGCGCCTTTGCCTTCAATGGCACGCTGCCCAACTCGGGCAATACTACGCCTCCCGTTACCATTCCGCCCGGCAGCGTCAACCTTTACACCGCTGCCGGCGTCGTCTTTGCCACCCCGCCCACCGGCGGCGGCGTCATCACTATTACCAATCGCGCCCAAACCAGCTTTGGTTGCGACACGACCCAACCGGCCAACACCGTCTTGATTGTCAATCTCAGCGACCTCTCCAGTGGTGTGCCTATTAGCACCTCTATTGTTGATCCATCCACCGGCACCAGCATCTCTACCTCTTTTGTGGTCAACCCGGACGGCAGCACTTACATGGCCCTGACCACCGGCAGCGACGGCACTACTACCAGCGGCAGCGGCGCGCCGGTGCTTAACCCCGACGGCTCTACCACCGCCACTATCAACCTCACTGCCGCCGACGGCACTACTCTTACCAACACCGTCACCGTTGGCCCTAACGCCAGCGGCGGTACCACTATTCATACTGTCAAAACCATCACTCAGCCCGACGGCTATGTCAGCACCACCGCCATCCGCATCGCCACCACCAGCGCCGGCGCGATTGACCTCTCGGTCCAGCTGCCCAATATCACCACCGGCAACAACTACTGCACCTCCGTCACCGCCAACAACGGCTCCGGCTCTAGCGCACCTATTACCACTCCTTGGACCGCCGGCACCGCCGAG